>NZ_JAAHGT010000043.1 GCF_010672385.1 Okeania sp. SIO2F4 | reverse complement strand
AATTAAACTAAGGTAATTACTTTTTTGTTAGTTTGAGCAAGTTTAACATTAATTATTCTTGTTTTTACTTCTCTTGTAGGGACGTTGCATGCAACGTCCCTACCCACTCCCCTACTCCCTTACTTCAATCAAATGTAGAAAAATTTTTGAGAAATGGTATAATTCTGGTTCCGTAGGAATATATACAGAAGAAAAACAACTGTACCTCATTAGCTTGGGAAACGCTATATTACCTCATTAATATAGAAAACCCCAGGCAGATTTTTCTTCAGTTTCATTAGTTGGTGGAGCAAGTACGGTTAAGCCACTCGGAATACACTCTACCTCAATAGGAGTAGTGCCAATAATTTCACCATCAAGCACAACTTTTTGCGGTGGATCTGTACTGACTTTTACCCGTTTTGTCCGCAAACCAATAGTATCTTCATGTTGAGCAGGAGTTTTAAATATTGCTGACCCGAACATTCTAACTCCAGCGTTAACTGCTTGCAGTCTACTATTGGAGGTAATTATCATTACTTCTAATAAACCATCATTCATAATTACTTCTCCCAAACCTTGAGCTAAAAATGATGTGGGTGGAGCTGCATTAGCAATAGTAATAGCTCCTGCTTGGAAAGTTTTCGTAACGCCGTCAATTTCAATTTCAATATCAAAAAGTTCCTGTTCGTTGAGCTGCTGCCAACCTGCCATCATATATGCAAGCACTCCCCAACGGTTTTTGGTTTCCCGGTCTGCTCTTTCTATGGTTTCTGCTTCATATCCCACCCCTGCTAATAAAATCATAGTGCGTTCGTTGCAATGGGCAACATCTATAACGCGAGTTTTGCCTGCCAAGATAACTTCGCAAGCACTTCTGATGGGGGTAATACTGGGAATGCCTAATGCCATACAAAAGGCGTTAGCTGTTCCCCTGGGAATTATACCCAGAGGGATATTTGTATTTACTAAAGCTCCAGCAACTGCAGAAACTGTACCATCTCCCCCAGAAGCAATAATTATATCTGCTTGTTTAGCGATCGCTAATTCTGTTAATTCTTCTGCTGTTTTTTCTGGGGTTGTTTGATGTATATATAAATGTAGATAAGGTTCGAGAAGTGATTTAATTAATGATAATTCTTGTTGAGCATTACCTTGACCAGATATGGGGTTAAATATTAGGTGAGCAACAGTGGTTTGAATAAAACTGTTAATAATAGTTTCTGCGGTGGCAATATTGATAGCAATGGGAATATTATGCACCTGACAAAGACGCAATAATAATTGGATATCTGGTTCATAAGATTGATAGAATAGATAGTCTACCAAACAAATAACAGCAACTACATTACCCGTAGTTACTTCTACAGCTATTTGAGCATCTCCTCCTAAAAGACCTGCTAATACAGAATTTATTTCTATACCTGTTTCTTGTAAAATATATTGGGCGGTGTTTTCTGTCGCTATTAATTGATACCTAGATAATACAATTTTATGTTTTTTGACAAATTCAACTAAGTTGTCTTTTTTGCTGTCATAAGCAAGTAAAGCAATAATGTTTGCCATGATTTTTGTCCCGGAATTGATATACTTTTTATTATAGAACTTACTTAGTATCGTTTTTTTGGCTTTGAATTTATTTATTAGGGTAGCGCCCCTACCTACCTGAATAATTTGAGGAAACCACAGCGGTCTTGGGTTGTTAACCCTTAAAAATTTTATTACGCTTATCTTAAATCTCCAAAGAGCTTTATCAGATAAACTAAGTACCTAGACAAAATTTATTTTACATTTACTCCTATTTAAAAAAGCTTTTGAGGTTAAATTTTATCTCCAATTAATTTGACTCAAATACGCTTTCTCCCTTCATTTAATTAGTTTTATTTTCAATCACCCTACCTGAACTAGAAAATGCCACAGCTTGGCTTCCTGAAACACCAACCATTACGGCTTCAATTATTGGTTCATTTACTTGTTTTTCTGCTACCCATTCTACTAAAAAGTTTGCTCCTGAGCCTCCAGTTGTGTCTTTTTGTTCTAAATAAAAATCTCGTGAAACTAAAGGATTTAATTTTAATTGATTTTGCAGATATTGTTTAAGTAATTTTCCCTCTGTATCATAATATTTTACCCCAGTAATAATTATAGGATTTTCTAGGTCAGTATTCCGAATACTTAGAGTTGCTGATAAATTATAAATTCGCTGCTGGTTGGCGTAATATACATGAGAATATATCGGAACATAAATAGTCTGTCCTGTAGTTATTTCTAGATTTTCAGTGAGGATAATTTCTGTTTTTTGGGCAGGTGGAGAATTAACAGCAACGGCAGTATTATTATCCTGAATTGGTTGACTTAGTGGTTGTTGAACGATTTTAGCATAAGTACAATAACAGAGTAATATTATGGCAATTATCAGAAAAATAGACTGCAATCTTTGTTTCATTTTTCTTGTCAATATTGGTGAAATAAATCAGTTTAAATTACCAAATAATTAATAATTATTAATTAAATAATTCAGCTTACTCTGCCTCCCCTTTCAAGGGGAAAAAGCGGTCGGCAAGCGAAGCATTCCGTAGGATGGGATGCCGAGGTCTCCGTTCCCTCCGGGACGCTACGCGAACGCTTGCCTCCAATCTCCCCTTGAGAGCGGTCGGCAAGCGGAGCATGACCTCAGGATGGGATGGGGAGGTCTCCGTTCCCTCCGGGACGCTACGCGTTTTGCTCCGCAACATGTAAAGTGAAGCTTTGCGAAGCGCAAACGCTTGCCTCCAATCTCCCAAGAGAGAAGAAATAATATTTCCTTATATTCGATCAAGAACGGTTTTAACCAGAGGTAATTATCCATTATCCATTATCCATTATCCATTAATGAATAATGTATTGGGCAATCTAATTTAATTCAGCTAAACCTAACCATCGAGCAGCAGGGGCTAAAGTCAGACCTTGAAGTAACACTGAAGTTAGGACAATAAAGAATACAACATTAAAAATATTATCTGCATCTGAAATACCAGCAGTTATTGGAAATGTTGCCAGAACAATTGGCACAGAACCCCGCAAACCTACCCACGAAATAAATAATTTTTCTCGTAAACGATAGCGACTAAAAGCGAAAGAAATAAATACACTAACAGGACGAGCAATAAAAAAGTGTTCAACAATTATTAATTAATAATTATTAATTACCTCTTCTTTTCAAGGTGAGGATTGACTAATCATGAAAATTTTTTCTTGTTTCTCCTTTAAAGATTATCCTTTAAAGATTATCCTTTAAACCTTAATTATTCGGTAAGTTTGAAAGAGTGTTTGCTCGAATCAAACATGACAATAATTTTAATTTAGCTTAAATGACTCTAGAAAAGTTACTACTGCTCCAGCTATTTGATTATTTTTTGCTGTTTCACTTGCACCGATAAGATGTAACCGTTGACCTACTAAATAGATTCGGAATGTAATAGTTTCAGCGTCATTTTTTAACACAAATTCTCTACCTGGAATATCTCCTAAATTATAGGAGCGATCGCTACTCAATTCAAAACCTGTTACATTAACAATTTTCTTTTGAAAGTTGGGCAATATATTTTGTTTATTGGCTAATTGTTGACTATTTAAAATATCAGAATAAGCCACTACAAATCTTGCTGATGCTGGATGACTGGCAAATACTTTAAATTTAATTTTTCCCTTCTCAGTTTCAATGATTTCTGTCTCTTCAGTCATAGTTCCAGCAGGCATCCAGATTGAGAAACCACCTTCTTTAAAAATAATATTTTGCCACTGTATTTCTCCTGATTCAATTGTTAATATAGACTGGGGATTTTGTTGTTCTAGCTGTTTTATTTCTTGCTCCATTTGGAGTCGTCCTTTGTCAAAAAAGTCGGGACGGTTATCGATAAAACCTTGAGCTTGTATAGTAAGCATACTCTGGCTAGAATTAGATAAATTAGAGTTCCAACTACTAAAGCTAGTATTGAAAATAGCTGTCGTTGTAGTTAGTAATAAGTTAAGAATTAAAAATTTTACCAAAGGCATAGGGAACTAGGGTAATAGTTTTATGATTTTTCTAGATTTGAGGATTTTTCACCATTGATCTAGACTGGCTATCTTGAGATATTCATTATAGTTACTAGCAAATATGTTAGGATATTTAGTAGGTAAGCATTTCCTACGGAATGCGGAGCTAACAGCAGTCAGTTATTAGCTATTGCTTTTGCTGCGGGATAAAAGCTTTATTAATTGAGCCAGAATTAAATATTACTAAAAAAGCCAGCTACCTTGACCTTAAAGTCTATATTCATTTAAACCCCGTCTAACAGGACGGGGTCTTATTACTGAGAGCTGACAGCTAATAGCTGAATGCTTACATTTAGAGTATTTTCGGAAAAATTTGATCGGGGGATTACATTGTCAGAAAAAATATTTAAACCAAAACATCCTTTTCTCCGTTTGCTTAACTATGGAAGTAGTTATAAAACTCAAATTTGGCAAGCAGTTATCTGTTCAATTTTAAATAAGATTTTTGACCTAGCACCTCCAGTTTTAATCGGTGCAGCAGTGGATGTTGTTGTCAAACAAGAAGATTCTCTAATTGCTCAATGGGGAATCAAAGATATTTTTGGGCAACTTTTGGCTTTGACATTTTTAAGTTTAATTGTTTGGGGATTAGAATCAATTTTTCAATATGCTTATGAGCGAATTTGGCGGAATTTAGCTCAGAATATTCAGCACGATCTACGCATTGAAACTTACAGTCATTTACAAGATTTAGAATTAGCCTATTTTGAAGAACGCAGTACAGGAAATTTAATGGCAATTTTAAATGATGATATTAATCAGCTAGAAAGATTCTTGGATGTAGGGGCAAATGAAATAATTCAAGTCACAGTAACAGTCATAATTATTGGTGGTGCTTTTTTTGTTTTAGCTCCTAGTGTTGCTTGGTGGGCAGTTTTACCAATGCCATTTATTATTTGCGGTTCAATTTGGTTTCAAAAATTTCTGGCTCCTCGTTATGCTGAAGTTCGAGAAACAGTTAGTTTATTAAGTGGGCAATTATCTAATAATCTCTCAGGAATTACTACAATAAAAAGCTTTACAGCAGAAAATTATGAAGTAGGAAGAATTACTAGAGAAAGTGAAGCTTATAAAATTAGTAATAGAAAAGCTATAACTTATTCTGCTGCTTTTGTACCTCTGATTAGAATTATAATTTTTATAGGTTTTGTGGCAACTTTATTATTAGGTGGATTAGAAGCAGTTGCTGGTAGGTTAGCCGTCGGTACTTATAGTGTCATGGTATTTTTAACTCAACGATTATTATGGCCTTTAACTCGTTTAGGACAAACTCTTGATTTATATCAAAGAAGTATGGCTTCCACGAATCGGGTGATGAATTTATTGGATACTCCGATTACTATTCATCCGGGAGATAAACCTTTATCTGTTGAGTCGGTTAAGGGAGAATTAGAGTTAGAAAATGTTACTTTTGCCTATCAGGAAAATTTTCCAGTCGTGCAAAATATTTCCCTGAAAATTCCAGCAGGAAAAACTATTGGAATTGTGGGTTCAACAGGTTCGGGAAAAAGTACCATAGTAAAATTATTACTGAGGTTTTATGAAGCTCAGTCAGGTAAAATAAATCTCGATGGAATTGATATAAATCAAATTAATTTACAAGATTTACGGCGAGCAATAGGTTTAGTAAGTCAGGATGTATTTTTATTTCATGGAACTGTGGGAGAAAATATTAGTTATGGTTCTTTTGATGCAACTTTGCCAGAGATTATTGCAGCAGCTAAAATTGCTGAAGCAGATGATTTTATTAATAAGTTACCTCAAGGCTACGATACTATTGTTGGGGAAAGAGGACAGAAATTATCAGGAGGTCAAAAACAACGAATTGCTATTGCTAGAGCAGTGTTAAAAAATCCTCCTATTCTGATACTTGATGAGGCAACTTCAGCAGTGGATAATGAAACTGAAGCAGCGATTCAAAAATCTTTAGAAAAAATCACTCAAAATCGGACAACTATTGCCATTGCTCACCGTCTTTCTACAATCAGAAATTCTAATTGTATTTATGTGATGGAATATGGAAAAATAGTAGAATTTGGTCTCCATGAAGAATTATTAGAAAGATCGGGAATTTATGCTAGTTTATGGCGGGTACAATCTGGTTTAAAGTACTGATGCTTATAAAGAGTTTCTTTTGTAGGGAGGACAATGGGCTAGAGGATTAATGCGTGACTCGTATTCTTTCTTTAATTCTCTTCTGAAGAATCAAGAACTAGCTGTCAAATTATTAGAAGAGAATCAGTTTCCTGAATCCTTGCCCCCAGATGCTTTTGTGTTTTACCTGCATTTTAGTTGTCTTTTTTTTATGTTTTTCAAAATATCTGAAAGTAACAATCCACCAATATACAGTTATGAAGAAGGGCAAACTATCCTAACTTTTAAAAAGGAATATCTAAGTTACAGTGATTTTTTACCTGATGAACTATTTGGTAACTAAATAGTTCTGGAAATGACTGATAATATAAGCAGTCCTTTTTGTCATGCGAATCTGGGTAAATTAACTATTTTAAATCAGGCAATGCTCGAAAATTTTGATGGTAAAGATTGAATTTTATCTCGGTTAAATTCAAAGTTTCTCTGGTTTTTTTAAAAGCTCAACTTTTGACATCAAAAGCAGCTTCTTAAATCAGTTTGTGAGAAATGCGGGTATACTATTTCACTAAATACCTATCAGAATAAGAAGCTTCTTTTCTTCACAAAGTATGTATAATCTTGATACTATCTCTCTTCTATGTTACCGAAAAATTCAGGTATAAATCCTCTCCTTTCGACCAAGAGAAGAAAAAAATCTTTTTAGCCAATCCTATCTGTTATAAGAAGAGGTAATAATTAATAATTAATTATTAATTATTGAAAGGGATTTTTGAGATGACCAAATATAATTGTCAGAATCAAAATTTTGAACTTCACATTTAGACTATGAATAGATTAAATACCAACCAACCTAATAAAGACAAAAATAATTGGCAACATCAGTTAGATAAATTTGTGAAATCTCATCACAAAGAATTAGCTGCTTTAGCATGGGGGCTAAATTTAGAAAAGGGAGAAACTGATGAAACAATTGGAATCGATCTAAAAGGAACACCAAAATTTGTATATTGTTCAAAAAAAGCTATAGAAACATTAAACCGCAATGTTGATGGTAAAATTCAGGAAATTATAGGTTTGATAGATGGTTATAAACCAGAATTAGAAGTATTAATGATTGCCATTGGTGATGGTCAAATTAAATTGGTTTACTTTCAACCAGAAATATCTCCACCTAATTGTTTTCAGCAATTAGGTCAGAATGTAGATGCTTTATTAAAAATATTAGAAACAGGAATGAGCGAGTCTATTACACCAACTTGAAAAAAGAATACTATACTTAGGTGACATTTCAATATTTCAAGCCTCTGACTTCAGCCAGAGATACTAATAACTGATAACTGAAATGACAGTTACTAAGCCCGTCACCATACCTATTAACAAAATTCAGCGTCAGATAAAATCCGGTTGAACAGTCGTCCGCAGCGACGAAGCGGAAGCAATCTCCGCGCATCCATGAGATTGCTTCCTTCCACTCCGTTCCACTCGCTGCGGACTTGGGTATATTAATTATCCGGATTTGATATCAGTCGGACCGAGTCAGGAGTCAGAATATGGAGGGAAGGTATAAGGGAAAAAGCTCCTGCGACCCCGCACCGTCTCACGGCGCACCTGGTAGCGCACCAAGCAGGTTGAAAAATACTCCCCACCCCCTATCTCTATTTTAAATAGATTAGGACTTACGCAGTAGAACGTATTTCCGTCATTGCGACCGACTCTTAAGCAATCTCAAACCCTACTTTTTCGTGCCTCGTGCGTAAGTCCTGTAGATCTCAAATGGGTTCTATAGAAAGATTACAGCACTTTTCAGATTGATAAACCACATCGTCATAACCAAAACCCTGTAGGGGCGATTCGCTTGCTCGCCCCTACTGTGGTCTACCGTGCAGGAAAACCGCTGTAAATAATACTTTATATCAAATCCGCTTGATTCGGTATAAAAAAATGTTCCATCTTTGCATAATGCCAAATCTTTCTTTAATCTCCCCACCCTCCCCACACTATGAATCTAATTACACCAATGCTACCGGATTTGATATTACGTGGCTAGAATTTCTCGCGATTGTCAGGAAAACTTTATCTTTATCTAAAAAAGCGCGAAAATCATTTGGGTGCTACGCGCGTATTTCATTCATCATTATAATCAAGCGTTGGCGGAGCAAGTGCGGCAGTTATATCGCTTCAGCATAATTTTATCACTACACAGGACTTACGCATAACCACCATATATAGTAGGGGCTAATGGCCGTCAACCCCTACAGATAGCGTATAATTTCATTTTTTGCGTAAGTCTTGACTACATATATCTGTCCTCTCTCCACACAATGTCCTAATTGTAACTATTCAACCGGACATAATATAATTATGGAATCAGAAAATCTAAATGCTCTCCAGACTTAGAGCGCAAATCTTCAGGAGTACCTTCCAACTTCAACTTACCGTTTTCCAGAAACACAATCCAATCCCCCCGACTAATCACTTTCGGGCGATGACTAATTAAAATCGTAGTTTTATCCCGCCGATGAGACAACAACCTGTCTAATACCTGCGCTTCGCTGACCGGATCTAAATTAGCAGTAGACTCATCCAAAATCAAAATCGGGGGGTCGCTAACAATCCCTCTAGCAATAGCCAATCTTTGCTGCTGACCGCCAGAAAGATTAGCACCAAACTCTCCCAATATTGTTTGATACTTATTAGGCAACCTGGTAATAAACTCGTCTGCTTTAGCAACCTGACAAGCTTTAACAATTGCCTCAAATGTTGCCTCCGGATAAGCAAGACGGAAATTAGCTATAATCGTGCGACTCCAAAAATGAGCATTTTGGGGAACTAATACTACTTGTTGTCGCCAACAACTGAGGTCAATATCCTCTAGATTATAAACACCTATGCGAATATTACCCCCATCCACCCGATACAATCCGGCAATTAGTTTTGCGAGAGTGCTTTTACCACAACCAGATTCACCTATTAAGGCAATAACTTTTCCACCAGGAAGCGTCAGAGAAAAATTTTTGAGTAACTCAACTCTACCTGGGTGGTGAAAATTGAGATTCGTACAAACAATATCTGCATTATCCGCAATTTTCGCAACCGGTAATTGATGCTCGTTCTGACTTTCTGGTGTAGATTCGATAACTTCCACAAGTCGCCTGGTTGCTAGTTGAGCGCGAGTGAAAGGACTGATAAAGCTCAATAAAGTAATAATTAAACTCAAGAAATTTGCGCTCATACCGTTGAATGCTAGCAGTTGCCCGATAGTTAATTCTTGAACGATGACGAGAGTGCTGCCAAACCACAGCAAGAGTATCCCCCCATTCCGGGAAAAGAAATTTGCGAACGTATTGCTAACAATCGTTGTCTGAGTAGCGCGGTAGCTAACACGAGCTTGTTGACCATAGCGACCTTGGAATTCCTCCCAGAAGTAGGGGGCAGAATTAGTGCTTTTCAGCACCAAAGCTCCTTTGAATGTTTCTACTAAGACCCCTTGATTTTCTGCTGCTAAGACTAAGAAATTCCGAATTTTTTGACGGATGGTTGGTAATAATCCTAGGACTGTTATCGTCATTAGGGCAGCGATCGCCACAGGAACTACAGTCAGTTCCAAACTGTAGAATACCATGAATCCTAGGGAAATAACTCCCACAAAAAATTGGCTTGGTAAAGTAATTCCAACTAGAGAAATGAGTTGGTTGATTTCTTGGATATCCCTCAATCGACTAGCAATTTCCCCACTACGACGCACTTCGTAATATGATAGGGGAAGTTGGAGCATGACTCGGCAAAATTCTAGGATGATATCTAGCTCTAACCTTTGGGCAAAGTGAGCAATGAGCATTGATTGAATAAATCTGAGACTGACGGCAATGGTATTCATTACCAAGACAGCGATCGCTACTCCCGTCAGCATATCCCTATCCCCACGAATTAGTACATCATCTGTGAGGATTTGTATTAAAAATGGAGAAGCTAAAGAAAGCAGACCGATAAACAGGTTTAACAGTAAAGCTTCAGCAATAGTAGCGCGATAGCTCCAGATGCGCCCTAGTAAATGCCACAAACCTGTAACTTTATCCCTATCGTCTGGGTTTTGGTAAAAATCTGGGCGCGGTTCCACTAACAGCATTGCCCAATTAGTCCAGCTTGAAATCAGCTCATCTCTTGTTAAAAATCGAATTCCCACAGAGGGGTCTGCAACAACGTATTTTTTACCTCGTCTTCCATACAAAACAACCCAGTGATTACCCTTCCAGTAAATAATTCCTGGTAAAGGGATGCTATTTTTATCGACTAATTCCAGGGTTACTTGCACTCCCCTAGCGTTAAAACCAAGCACTTTTGCTCCTTGCTTGAGATTAAGTAATGTAGTTCCCAGTTGTCCGGTTCCCGTAGCTTCGCGAGTGCGAGCGAGCGTAAAAATTCGCCCGTAATATTTGGCAATGGTTGCTAGACAAGCAGCTCCGCAGTCTTCGACATTATGCTGTAAAACTACTGGGTATTTCATATTTGATCATATATAATGTTGTTCGGTTAATATCATGTGACCAAAAACTATCAGTCTGTATTAGCTTTCCTTAAGGCAACCCAACTTACAAAGTGCAAGTTTTTGATTACAGCGCTTTTCCTGCACGGTAGACCACAGTAGGGACGTTCCATGGAACGTCCCTACAATGTTTTGCTTGTGAGATGTGGTTCGTCAATTTAAAAAGCGCTGTAAGAGATAATAGGGAACAGAGAAGAAACTGATAACTATTAATATCATGTCCGGATAATTAGTGATAAAAAAACTTTCTCCTCCTTATAGCTTTAGATTCCCCCCTCTTCCCTCCTGACTCCTGTAGGGGCGATTCGCTTGCTCGCCCCTACAACTACTGACTCCTCCATTTTTATTTATCACTATTCAACCGGACATGATATAACTGTTAATAGGAGGTGCTAGAACTAATACTGAAGGAATGCGCTGCGGTTCGGCGAGTCGCAATAGTCCGTAACCAATACCTGCTATTCCAGTCATCAGACCAGGGGTTTCAACTCCTAATGGTACTCCACAGAGCCAGCCATATTTATCGATACTCTCAAGAATCATAGCAGTAATCCGATCTATTTCAGCATCCCACTGATCAACATTCAGGATGTCCTGAGCTTGCAGCAAAAATTCAAGATTCCCCAAGTCACCGTGACAGAGACAATGATTTAAACCAAATCCTCTGTTGAGGACAATTTTAATCGCCTCCTTAACTTCTGCCAGCATTTGCCCACACTCTCCATTTTGCAGAAAACGCAAATTTCCTAATCCCACTCCAGGAACACCATTACACCAGGTAACAAGATCGTTTTCTTGTTTTTGAGTTTTTAATGCCAAAGAATTAGCAACAGCTACAGCAACTTGCCGAAACCGCTCTTCGTTAGTAATATTCCCTAACTCCAATAACGCCCAAGCTATTCCAGGAGTTCCATGAGAGAAACCCTTTCGAGTTATTTCTTCTGGAAACAACCAACAGTTATTTTCCTGGGATTGAAGCTCTGTCAGTAGACGATCGCCACATTCAATAGCAGCAGCGATTACTGTATCAGAGGGAAAGCAAGCATAGAGAGCGAGCAAACTTGCCAGACCTCCGGCAGCACCACCAATAATATCCAGTTCCTTGTCTTGGGAAATCTTCCCTTTGATGAAACCAACTAAACCCACTGCTTCTTCTAATAACTCCGGTTGCTGCCACAATACTCCCAGATGAGTAAAAGTATAAATGATTCCGCCCCACCCAGTAAACCCCCCAATTAATTTAATTAAGGATTCATTTTGCTGTAGTTGATTTTGCAATGTTCTTAAACCTGCTCTGGCAAGAGTAGTATAGCGTTTTTCGGCTGTAACTGCTCCCAGATAAGCTAGAAACAAAATCACCCCAGATAGACCATCATAGAGATTCCAGCTTAAAGGTTGCACGCTCCAATCCTTTCCTCCCAACAGAGTTATCCCTATCCAAGTAGCATCCGACTCACTACCTAGGGCTAATAATTCTAAGCGATCGCCAATTGCCTTAGCAATTTCCAGACAGCGTGAGTGTTGTTCCTGCCGTTCTGGGATTATCTGTGGTGTAAAACTAGAGTAGCTTTTCCATCCAGCAGATTCAGTTGCCAGTGCTAGGGTAGAGAGAGAAGCACGAATGAACCAGATTTGTCGCTCTAAATCTCTTTTGTCTAACTGCTGTAGCCGTTTTTCCACTAATTCGATACCAGATTCCTCGAAAAAATCTCGGTACGAGCGGTTATCGCTGGCAACTAAATTCCTAGAGTTAACACGAGTAGTAAACATGGGGATATCGCCCTGCCACATATCTCTCTGTTCAGCAGGAATGACTTTAGCTAGTTCTGGACGATACTGAACATCTACCCAGAGACGGTCGAATAAACGATCGCGTTCTAGAGCATTACGCAACACATCGGGATGGAAACTCTCTCCTAGTAATAAAGCATAAATCTGACTTGGACGCAAAACCGCTCGCACTTCATCTTCGGCGAAACGGGTTAAAATTCCTGCATCCGATAGCAATTCATCTCTATATTTTACTAAACATTCATAAACAGAAGTAAATCCGGTGATTATTGCTTCTGAATACTCTAAAACATTTACCTCAGCATCATTCAAGTATGGTCTATTCTGAGAAGTTTCGAGAGCCGTTTGCTCCCGCACTACTCGCATCTCATCTGTTGCCACTCCCCCCCAAGATCGGATTTGGTTTGGCATCATCTGACCTGGAGTCGCACCGATACCACTCATGTCCACACCTGCCGAATCAGCCTTTGCCCAATATCTTTGGGGTAATAATCCCACTCGCAACACCGAGTAAGTCATCTCTTCTCTAGCGAGAATGACTGACGCTTCTGCATCTTTCACTCTATAACGGGGATGAAAAAGAGATTCGAGGTCGATGGGAATGGGTTGTTCTCCGGCAGCGATAATATTCTCTGAGTGAAAATCTGTCGCTTCGAGAGCGTAGAGCAAAGCCAGATATCCTCCTATTCTTTGATAAAAACGCCACACTTGTTTTTGGGAGTGACAGCTTTGAAAATTCACAAATTCTACCCATCCATAAGTTCCGCGATCGATAATTTTTAGGGTCTGAAATGGGGGATGGTCTCCCCTCTCGTTGAGCCAGAGTAGCAGTTGTTGAAAATGCACGTCTACTGCTAGGGATTTAGGTTTATAAAGTATCTGAAACCCAGAGCTAAATTTGACTATAATTACCGATCGCCCTCCCCGATGGGTGTCTCCAGCATTGACTTTTAATTCAGATAGCACCCCTGGAGACTTTTCGCTGCTAAATTCGCTACAAATTGCTTCCCAGTCAGCACACAGATGTTCCAGAAATTCTAGACTAAAGGATACCCAGCGATCGATAGTAACAATTAATTGTCTGGCTAAAACAGGATACTCTGCCAAGATAGCTACCATAAAATCTTTTTGGTAAATCCTGTCTAAAAAGCTTAAGAATCTTTCTCTGGGGGTATCTCCCGATAGCAGACCTTGGAGACGAGCTACGTTTAATTCTAGCACCATTGTCTGGCTCAACATCTGGAGTAACTTTTCTGGGAGATGCTTAAATAGAATGGCTTTAGCTGTATTGGGGTCAAAAGGGAGTGGCTTATTTTCCTGGTATTTGTTGAGTAAGGTTTCGATACCTGTTTCTAAGCTGGAAATTCCTTCACTGACCAATGGTTCGATCGCATACAAAAAACCATTCGACTCTTGACCAGATGGTAAATCACTAGGGGGAATGACTTTGATTTTAGGCGGTTGACTCCGAGAAAAGCCTTTCACCAGTTTTCTCCACCAATGAGCATAAGTGGCTGATTCCCTAAGAGACATAAAACGCTCCTTTATCGCCTCCTCTCCCTCTCCCAATAGGTAGCGAAACTCCTGGAGAGTAATGCCATCTGTTGCTAGCCGTTGTTCGTAATAGCTGTCAGAAATAAAAGGAGTCTGGGAACGCCATTTTTTAATTCTACGCTCTGCTAGTTGTGCATCAAAATTTTCTAGATTTAAGTTTTGGCCTTTCATCAAGCCAATCCGTTCGGTCAAGGTGAGAGCGTGATACCAAGAAGTTTCACTCAAGCATTTTTGATTCATAGCCACCAATGATTAAATTTTTCTGAGGTAGTGTTAATTTTTTCAATCTTAATATAGAATGATAATCATTCTCAAAAATATAGCAAATATCCGCTACTGAGAAAGTCCCTAAACTAAGTTCCAGAGGAACTTTTCACGGACGTTCTCAGATGTGGCCGCGCTATGTAGCAAAAGTGAAAAAACACAACTGAAGGAGTGAATTTTAATGGCCCTTGCCTATCAAAGTTTTGAAGTGTCAAATGCCTCTGAACCACAGGTAAATGCAATTAACAATGCAGGGCAAATCGCAGGACACTCGAATGACCGCGGCTTTTTGTTAGAGCCAGACGGGGGAGTAGAATTTTTTGCTCCTCCTAATGCTGGTTCTACTTTGACGTGGGGTTTGGGCGATGATGGTCAGGCAGTAGGCTCGTTTTTTACAACTCCAGACTTTGAACCAGACGGGATAGCCCAAGGCTATATATATAATGGCACTGATTTTACCATCGTCAATCCTTTTCCCCAATTTCCCGAACGTAGCGTAGAACTTACCGGAATCAACAATAACGGGCAAATTTCAGGATATTACTTACTTCCCGACTTTGCTGGGGGAACTTCCTTTCTACTAGAGGGAGAGAATTTTAACGTTACAAACTTAGATATTGAAGGTTCAGACCGAACTCTCGCGTGGGATATTAATAATGCCGGAAAAGTAGTAGGACAATTTCGGATTCCCGATGTTAGCAACTCTGCATTTATTTGGGAAAATGGCAATATTATCGAAGAAATTGAGTTTCCCGGAGCCAGGTTTACTTCCGCCAACGGTATCGATAACAATGACAGAATTATTGGTTTGTTAATTTCGGACGAAACCGAAGAATTTGTTAATAGCTTCCTCTGGGAAAATGGCGAGTTTGAAGAGATTAATTTTCCTGGGGCGACGAATACCTTTGCAAAGGATATAAATGATGATGGGGTGATTATTGGCGATTACAACGACCAAGAAGGTAATACTCTCGGGTTCCGTGCGGTAGAAACTGGAGCCGAAATTGAAATTTTAGATGGGGAGACGAATATTATTGATGTCAATGTCAGATTAGATTTCGATAGTACGAGAGTGGGGACTCCTACAAGCAAAACTTTGACTATAGCTAATACTGGCGATCGCCCTCTGATTCTGACGGACTTAAATTTGCCCGATGGTTTTAGCCCAGTTGAGCCACTGCCAAATAACTTCAATCTCGCACCAGAAAACACAGTCGAATTAGCAGTGCAACTAGATGCAGAAACAGGTGGTGGTTTCAATGGCACTTTAGAATTAATTGCCTCTGACAGTGAAGATAACCTGTTTAACTTTACATCGAATATTTATGGAGCAGTCAATGGTGGTCGGAGAAATGACACCCTGGTGGGGAGTGCAGTTGCAGATGCTCTAGTTGCACGTCGTGGCAGTGACCGGATTTTTGGTAAGGGAGGAGACGATAATCTTCAAGGTCGCCCTGGTAACGACCATTTGTTTGGTGGAGGTGGGGACGACATCCTAGTTGGTGGTACCGGTCGCGATCGCTTAAATGGTGGCCAGGGAAACGACACCCTCACAGGTGGAGCAAGTATAGACCGCTTCATCTTTGCTACAAATCAGGAATTTGCCTCAGAGGATATTGGTGTAGATACCATAACTGATTTCGACCTAGTGCGAGATTTGATTCTTCTTGACAGGAGAACTTTTAATGCTATTGAGAGTGAAGCCAGTATTGATGATGTGTTTGCCACCGTAACAACCGATGCTGCTGCGGAAATTGTTGAGGCAGCGATCGTCTATAACTCCAACAACGGTAATTTGTTCTATAACGCTAATGGTGTCGAGTCTGGTTTTGGCAGTGGCGGTCAATTTGCTATTCTCGAAAACCAGCCTGAACTGAGTGGGGAGAATTTATTTATTAGAGGTTGAAGAAGGAAGAAATTGAAGGGGTCATTTCAGTTATCAGTGAACCTCCGACTAAAGTCGGAGCCTTGGAATACTGAGTTGAATATTTTTTTCATCCCCTTAAAAGGGGAGGCGCATGCTCCCATTTTTTGGTGACAAGTTGGTGAAAACCCGCTAGCTTTTCACCCGATTTACTCCCACTATTAGGACTTCTAGACTAAAATTGTGGGTAAAACCTAACCCCCCAACCCCCTTCCCTACAAGGGAAGGGGGAGAAGACTTCCCCCCTCTCCTGCAAGCAGAGGGGTCGGGGGAGAGGTCTTCATTGACTCGTTCTTTACCCTCATTTTCAAGCTAGACGTCCTAGTAGGGGGAGTTATATCATATATCACTAAATAACTGTAATAAACAATCTTTACAACTGATAACTAATAACTGAAATGACCCAACCTGGTAGGGACGTGGCATAACAAAAATGCGTTTTCCATTCCGGAATACTCCGCAAATATGTTGGCTCTTAGCCGTTTAGCTAGCGCACAACTTTCCTATCGGAATGCTTACGCAAATGTTTTTCATGTTCCGCAGGAAAACGCTACGCGACATGAAAAGCGGAAGCTCTGGGCTAGCAAAAACGTCCCTATATTGGCGTTAATTAATCTTACTTGATATTAGCGTAAAATTAGAAAACCTAGGCTAGTTACATCTCTATACTTGCAATCTCCTGCGGACAGCAATGTGTGCACTTAGTTGGGGTGTGAGGGTGCTCCAGAGCCTCTCCTCCGGCCATTGATGACATATCCTCATCATCAAGTTCGATAACCCCTGCGGGGTTTTCGGGTAGTTGTGCTTTTTCAGCCTCGCTCAGGCTATTGCGATACTCTTCATCTTTCCAGGCCCGAATGATATCTATGTTAGACATTGATTTATTCCTCTATTAAATTAGCACAGAAAAATAATATCATAAAAATGTGAGAATGATAATCATTATCACAAAATTTCTATAAAGTTTTTTTAAAGAGGTTTTTGGGTAAGCAGGCCACTATAAATGAACAAATTAAAATCAAGGACTAAATTATGTTTAACGACACCAGAAAAGCGACTTTGCCAACTGTCAGCAGTCAGGAATTTCTACCTGCTGTAAGTATGTGGACAACTTGTGGCGGACTATTTATAATGGGTGGATGTACTGCTGCCTTGATAATAGCGGCCGTCACCAAATACAACGTTACGGTGAAAGCTCCCGCAATAGTTCGGCCCACAGGAGAATTACGCATAGTTCAAGCTGCTACAGGCGGAAGGGTAGCTGATATAGCAGTAAGTGAAAATCAAACTGTTACAAAAGGAGAAGCGATCGCTACCCTCAGCGATAATGGTCTTGAGACGGAAAAACTACAATTGCAAGGAAAAATTCAACAACTACAGTTGCAACTCATACAACTAAAAGCCCAGATTAGGAGTTTAGATGAGGAAATATTAGCAGAAAGCGATCGCTCTAAAGGAACTATTGCTTTAACAGAAGCGGAACTCAGACAAGCCAAACGAGACTATCAAGACCAGCAATTAAACAGTGTAGCAGAAGTTGAAGTTGCCCAAGCAAATCTGAGATTAGCCGAGGAAGATTTAGAAAAAGCGCGTGCCGAGTATAATTCAATAGAGTCAGAGTTAAAATCTATCCAAGCTTCTTTAAATGCAGCCAAGTTTAATCGAGATGCCTATAAAAAAGATTTAGCATCATGTAGTCAACAGGCAATATGTAATATCTCTACCACCGTCGAAGAAACAGCCAACTTAAAATTAGCCCAGGAAGAATTACAAAAAGCAAAGGCAGACTTAACATCAGCTACAGCTACCTTAAAATCTATTGAAGCTGCTTTTAATCTGGCAGTTAACAAATTGAATCGCTATCAGCCCTTAATCGCATCTGGAGCAATTTCTCAAGATAGATTAGATGAGGTAAAATTAACAGTGGAGCAGGAACAACAAGCTATCGAAGCTCAAAAAGGAGTGATTTTGGCACAGACAAAAACAATCAAGCGACAACAACGAGCAGTAGAAGTTGCCCGCGCTCAACTACAACAAGCATTAAATAAAACTCAATTAGAAGTAGAGCAACAACAACAAGCTCTCAACTCCCAAACATCCCTACTAGAAGCGCAAGCAGAAACAATAGAAAGGCAGCAACGGGCAGTAGAAGTTGCCCGCGCTGGAGTGCAACTAGCTCAAACAGCTCTTAATCCTAGTGATGCTGAAGTAGCAGTTGCGAGGGAGAGAGTTACCCAAGAAAGCGCTACCAGTAAAGCTAGGTTAGCCAGATTAAATAGAGAGCAAGAAGCTTTGATGCAGCAGCAAGTAGAAATACAGAATCAAATCAAGTACAACCAAAAAGAGGTTGAAGAAGTTGAGAGAAAACAGGAGGATTTAGTGATTTCGGCATCTGAGTCTGGTGTCATCCTCCAGTTAGGTTTACGGAATATTGGTCAGGTTGTGGCTACAGGAGAATCTATTGCTGAAATTGCTCCCTCTGATACTGCTGTGGTTGTGAAAGCCAGGGTGAAACCGGGGGATATTAGTCTGGTAGAAGTTGGTCAAAACGTCGATATGCGAATAACAGCTTGTGCTTATACAGATTACGGCATCCTCAGAGGTAAAGTAGTGGGAGTTTCACCAGATGTGATTGTCTCAGGTAGTGGTGGTATTGATTCTTTTTACGAAGTAACTATTGAGCCTGAGAGTTATGTTCTTAGGATTTCTAGGAGTTTTTTTCCACAAAGCGAAAGCCAATGTACTATACTCCCTGGTATGGAGGGTAGAGCAGATATTATTTCCAAACAAGAAACTGTTTTGCAATTTATCTTTCGCAAAGCGAGAGCATTGACTTAACTGGACTTTTGAAAAAAATAAAGTAAAATAGTCTAGGGCGATCGGTAGTAATATCAAATCCGGGGGAATTGGACATAAAAAAATTCTCCAATCGTCATAACTACTCAATCTTTGTAATTCTCTCCCCTCCTGACTCGGTCCGACTGACTTCCCCTCCTGGCTCCCTTCCTGGGAGGGGCGGGGGTGGGTTGGGTTATATAGAATCCGGTTATATGATATATGTTTATAATTCTATCCAAACTCCCCAAACTCCCCACACTCCCCACACTCCCCACACTCCCCACACTCCCCACACTCCCCACACTTCCCACACTCCCCACCCCCAACTATATAATAAGTATTCAACCGGATTTCATATTAGGGGTGGGTTGACTCAATTACGACTTAATCAATCTATAACTGTTTAACCGGATTTGATATAATGGAACGGTGCGACTCGTTGGCTTCAAATAAAAATAACCGCCAGAGCTAGCCAATTCGGATCATAAAGTGGTGCTAAAATGGAGATGATAATGAGTAATCTTCTCCACTCCTAGTTGCAGTTAATTCTGACTCATCCGACAATCGATGTTGCGATAAAACTACGTTTCGCTTGCGCGATACTGCGCTCCGCAACGCTCCGCGAACGCACTCGGAGTTACAGACAATCAACCGGTTCTACTAAACTTACCCAAACTTACCCATACCAGAATTGCATGAGCTTTAGAGCTAGCTTCCTGTTTGACTGAAGACCACTGACCGCAGTCTGTAACTTATCTTCTCCGCAGGCTTAAAATCGCTTGGAACTCAAGCTAAGTCGCGCACATAGTTTTCCAAATTCACAGCAGCGTTAAAGTCTCTGTCAGCAGTAAAACCGCAGTTGCTGCATTCATAAGTTCTCTTATGTAATGGCATTTTCTGTTTCTGTCCACAATGAGAACACAATTGAGAACTTGGATAAAATCTATCAGCTATTACTAACTTTGAACCATACCAATCACACTTGTACGATAGCTGACGCTTAAACTCATAAAAACCACAGTCTGCTATGGCACTTGCCAGCTTGTGGTCTCTTGGTGCGCGTTCCGCAAGCGAGCTGTCGTCGTCGCGGGGTCGCACCGCTTTTTGAGCATACCACTCACATTCAAATCTTCACCCACCCCTCTTGCTCCCCTCCGGTGGAGGGGATGGGGGTGGGTTGGTTTTTAGCTAATTGTTTGTTTTTGTGGCTGCTAGAACTATATAATCTAGCTGAAAATACTGTAATTATTTCCAACACATCATTAGCTAAATTTTATTCAAAAGTTGAGTCTTCTGAGGGATTAATTATGAATAACTCACTCCCAACAAATCGACTGCCTCTTGTCTATTTAATAAATTACTCATACTCCTATAATATCGCTATATTATGTGTAAGTTTAAATAAGTATAGTTAACTTTTTCTGAACTGTCAAGTCCCCCTGACTTCTGACAATTATCCATTTAATAATCAAAAAACAAGACCGACCCCCACGAATTTAACCATCATATCAAATAGACATAGGCGTGAAAAAGATATAGACTTTTTGCATCTAGTAGGGAACACTTAACACTTAACTGGGAACAGGTAATATATTTTTAGGAAAAAGGTACGAAAAAGAATTTTGTGAGGAATTTTTACAACTATATATCATGCTAAATAAAGGGCAATTTTATTTTCTGGAGATGTCTAATAAACTCGCCCGAAAATCTAACGCACAAAATTAGCTGTGTCATTCCACTACAAGTTTGCCACTAAAAGCTGATAGCTAGTTAAAACTCAACATCATCGTCAAACTCAATCTCTTCATTTTCTTCTGGTTCATCTATACCAAAATTACTATTTTCAGACTCCAAAATCTGAGCATCAATAGATAAATTAGCAGGCTCAGAAATAACAGGTAAATCAATTTTATCTGCCAATTTAATTGATTCTATATCTACTATTTTTCCCTGAAAAAAATCAACTATCCGACGAGTAGCGATCGCCACAGTTTGTCTTTCTATTTCAGGAATTTTTGCCTGTTCCACCACATCATTTAACTGTGATTTAGACAGAGAAACCTCTGGAATAATTTTGTTTTCTTTATTGGAGTTTATCTGAGTGTTTCTTGGATAAATGTCTGGTTCATCTTCTGCAACTTCATCATTATAATTAGAGGTTTCTTGGTTTTGCTCGTTGTTTCTGTTCAGATTTTCTCTCTGACTATGATTCGGATAAATATTCTCACTAAAACGATTCTTTTTTTGTTGATAATTTATTACCTCCACTTTAACTTTTACCGAATTATTAAAAACCTTTTTAAACGCAGCTTCAATATTAGGAATTTTAGAAACAACCATTTTCTCTAAGTTATGAGAACTAATACCAATACGCGCCAGTTGATGGTTATATTCTAATAATGTCACTTGTTGACCTAATAAAGCTTTCGTACTATTCGGTTTAACTTCCGCCAGAACTTTTTGCCAAATATTATTTAATTCTGACTCACTCTCAACATTACCAGTTTCTAATGAATCTGAGGTATTTTTTTTCACTTCATAATTAGTTGAAGCAGTCACATTTTCCTCACTTTTAGGAACAGGAGGAATTTCTTTTGCCTCCGATATTTTTTGTTCCGGTGATTGAGAAATAGGTGATTGTGATTTGACTTGGGGTGAAGTTTTTGGTGTGGTTTTAATCGGAATATTTTGACTTTTTTCTCTAGTTATTTGTTGTTGAGGTAAATGTTCAACAGTTAATCTTGAAATTGCCAATGCAGAAGGCAATAATCCTAATAAAGTTACCTCCAACCATAAACGAGGTTGAGTAGTATTTTTAATTTGTACTTCCGATGTTTGTAAATGCTTTTGACCGGCTAAAATAGTGCTAATTTCCCACTTGTGAGAAAATTGACAAAGTTGTTCCCAAGTAGGTTTTGTCAACGCCACTAAATTTTCACTTGTCGGTGCAGTTTTTGCTATTAATAAATCTCGGTAAAATGCTGCCAAATTTTGCAATACAATAATTGGTTCCCGACCCCGATCCATAATTTGACGAGTACATTCCAATACCTGAGTCGAATTATCAGAAGCGATCGCTTCTAGCAGTACCATTAAATCTCGTTCCGGTACCGCTCCCACCAGATCCCAAACTCGTTCAACTGTAATTTCACCCGCCAACAAACTCAACTGATCTAGCAAACTTTCTGCATCTCGTAACCCACCTTGAGCAATTTGAGCTACCATCTGTATTGCTTCAGTTGTAATATCAATTTTTTCGGTCGTAGCAATATGATGTAAGTGCTTCACCATTGCCTCCAAAGGAATTCTGCGAAAATCAAAACGTTGGCAACGGGAGATAATAGTTGCTAAGACCCTTTGGGGGTCTGTGGTTGCCAGGATAAATACCACTCGGTCTGGTGGTTCCTCCAAAGTTTTCAGCAGAGCATTAAAAGCAGACACAGACAGCATATGGACTTCATCTATCACATATACTTTATAGCGACACTGTACGGGTGCAAATTGGGATCTTTCAATTAATTCCCTAATGTTGTCCACACCAGTGTTGCTGGCAGCATCAATTTCTATCACGTCCAGAGTTGACCCTTTTGTAATTCCTATACAAACATCACAACTGCCACAGGGACTAGGTGTCGGGTGGTCATAGGAAAGACAATTCAGAGATTTAGCAAAAATCCGAGCGCTAGAGGTTTTGCCTGTTCCTCTGGGTCCTGTGAATAGATATGCTGGGGCAATTCGTTGAGTATGGATGGCATTAGTGAGAGTTTGGGCGATCGCGTCTTGACCCACTAAGTCTGCGAAAGTCTGAGGACGATATTTATGATGGAGAGGTTCGTAGGCCACAATTAGGAATAGGAATTATTTCGGATATTTAGTTAGACTCAAGTGATAATTAATACAACTTTAATCGATTTTATTCAATATAAATACTTATATATTTCAAGAAATATTTGAAAATTTGTATATTTTATTGAACTTATGTTAAGCAGTATATATATAAAATTATAAGATAGTAGCTCAAAGATTGAAAATATCTTAGGTAATTTTGTACGATCAAATCAAATTAATGCAGGTCTAGTTTACATGATAGTTATTAAATTATCAACTAATTTTGAGCTAAGTAGTATTAGTAGTCTTTGTTTTTTGATTAACTTGGTTAAAACTTCTGACAATTTTTAGGGTATTAATTTTGACGATACTGTAGGACTCATTCGGGATTAGACAATCAACTTATACCTTACAGGCCATCAAGTCAACTTATCTAAGAGTGTATATTGTACCTATAGCTGTGGTTATTTTCAACAACCTATAATTTTTAGGCCAATCAATAGCCTCAACTACCTAAAAGTATAAATATCAGGAATTTATTCTGAAAATATTAACTCCTAGATTTTTACCTTAAATCCCTGTAAATTCATTCTTAAATTCTCTGTAGAGCCTATGTTAACACCAATTATTTTTGTGGAACCAAAGTTATCCCAAGCCTCCCCAGCACCAGAACCAAATTTGCCAAAAGGAGAATATATTTGGATGGGTGCATCAGGATTACTGTTAGTATTGCTGATTATTTTGGGTATATTTCACCAAGCAAAAATGAAGA
>NZ_JAAHGT010000429.1 GCF_010672385.1 Okeania sp. SIO2F4 | reverse complement strand
GAGGAAGGCATCAGACTATTGCTAGCATCATTCTGCACCCGATGAAACGTCAACCCCATTCAGCGACCACAGTTCTGCTGTGGCGTGGTGAGGAATCCCCGTCTTTGTAAGACGGGGAGGATGTCAATCCTACCTCCATAAACCCTAGGTAATCGGTGTTGAATCTAAGCGACGAATAGCTACTACTGAAGGTTTCGGAGAATCGTTAACTTTTTTAGTTGGCCAGTTAGAACCCATGGGTACTGTACGATTTTGCATAAAATCTAAACCATCTATTGTTTTCATGGCCAACTGACGAGTTTCTGAAGCCATATTTTGACGAATGCCACTTTTTTCTCCTGGATGTTGAATTGCTACAAATAAAGTTTTCCCATCTTTGGTAAAGAACGGCCCACAAGTTTCAGTTTCTGTTGGTGCAATGCCAAATAAGTATGCTTCTCCAGCATTAGGACCGGAGGTGGGAATATACCAGATTGAATTATTACCAAATAAACCACAAAGACTTGGCTGGTTCATTGGTTTGCCATCCTTACCCATTCGATTCTCAGCTACTGCTTTATTATGTTTGCTGGTACTCATATCTGTTACCATCCACAGATTACCCTTGTCATCAAACTCTAGGTTGTCAGGATTAGAAAATCCTAGTCCACCATCTGTGGGTTCTCCTCCTGTGGCAAACATTTGCCAACGAAATGTCATAGCATTTGGTTGATTATCATCTTCAACTAAACGCATAATCCAGCCATATTCATAAGCTTCACCATCTGGACCTTTAAATATACGTTTGTCTGGACTACCATCAGATTTACTGGGATATCCAGAAGTAAAGGCAATAAATAAACTGCCATCTTTGGCGACTTGAGTATCTTCGGGACGGGCTGCACAAGTAACGCCAGCAGCATTGGCAGCTAAATGAGCATCTATGAGAATTGCTCCTTGTTTTGCTTCGGGGTCTCCTTCGTATAAGTCTCCCAAAGTTTTATATTTTTGTTTAAAAGCTTCTATTTCCCCATCTTTTGTGGCTTTGAAGCTACCACCTTCTGGTCTTTGGGGCAAATTAATCATACCATTAACATGGACACTTGGTAAACCTGGATTAACGGGGGTATCTTCTTTTAAAGGAATCCAACTACCCGTACCATCAGAATTAAATTTCGCACCATATAACATTCCATTTGTCAATAGTTGGGAGTTAGATTTGTCTGTGGGGTCTTTGACAATATCTTTACTGACAAATTTATATAGATGACCGCTACGGCGATCGCATCCTGAATAAAAGGCTAAGGGTTGGTTTGCTTCTGCTCTAATACCGACTGCTTCGTGGCGATAACGACCTAACCAAGTATGTTTTGTACCATAGTCATCGGGATTACCTGGATCTACTTCTACCATCCAACCGTATTTATTACCTGCTAAACCAAATGCACTTCCGAGACCAAATACTCCTTTTTCACCGATAAATACCGAGTTTCCTTGAGTGGGGTTAACAGAAGTACCATCAGGATAAACTGGTTCAATGACATAAGCTTGAAAATTTTCTTCGGCACTAAAGACTGTTCCCCAAGGTGTAGTACCACCTGCACAATTACTAAAACTACCGATAATCTTATCGCCTAATTTATCGTCATAACCTTTACCTTTTTTGTTAAATACTGCTACTGCGGGTCCTGTTGATTTTAAATAGCGTCCGTCTTCTAATCCTGAAATTCCTGTTATTCGGCGGTCAAATTTTGAGTTTGTTCTCACCCATTTACCATCGGGTTCGCGACGAATGGAAATAACACCTATTCCCATATCGATCATTGCTTCTTTAGCAATTGTGATTATTTGTTCTTTTAGAGGATTTTTATCTAATAATTCTTGAGAATTAATACCCGATTTTCCTGATTCCTGAAATGCTGCTGCTATTTCTAAAAATGGCAAAGATTTACCAATAACTTTTTGATAAGTTGTCACCCAATTTAAGGGGCTAATATATTCAAAGTTTATAGTTAATAATCCTTCATTTTCTCCTATTTCAATATAGGAAAGATAGTCATTATTGTAGCCAAAACGGGAATCTCCTATTTTGTCACCCCAAGAACCAATAATATCGTAGGTAAAACCTTCTGGAATGATTAAATCATCTACTACTTCGTATGTAGTATAATCATCCATTTGGAATTCTTTATTAGTAGTTACCAAAGGCATTGGACCTTTAACTGGTTGGAAGTTAATATTATTGGTTGAACTGCCACTGATTGGATATTTTTCGGTAACTGGAGTTGAAGATTGTTGTTGACAAGAACTCAGGGCAATTGTTCCAGCACTTGCTCCAAGAAATAGAAGGAATTCTCGACGTTTAATGTTCATAGATAAAGAGATTAAGTTTGACTCTTTTTACTATAGCTTTAAGCAGGAGTCAGGAGTCAGAATGGCATTTTCACCTCGTCATTCCCACCCCCCTGACAATGACATTTTCACCTCGTCATTGCGACCGGCAGGGAAGCAATCTCTCTCGTCATTGCGACCCCCCGAAGCAATCTCTAGGAGCTTTGGGGATTGCTTCGGGGGGGGGTAAAATTAAAATCATAGACTTGTAGTTTTGTCAACCCCCTCGCTGCGGACATTTCCACCTCGTCATTGCAATCCCCCTGACAATGACATTTCCACCTCGTCATTGGGAGCGGCAGGGAAGCAATCTCTCTCGTCATTGCGACCCCCCCGAAGCAATCTCTAGGAGCTTTGGGGATTGCTTCGGGGGGGGTAAAATTAAAATCATAGACTTGTAGTTTTGTCAACCCCCTCGCTGCGGACATTTCCACCTCGTCATTGCAATCCCCCTGACAATGACATTTCCACCTCGTCATTGGGAGCGAAGGGAAGCAATCTCTAGTAGCTTTGGGGATTGCTTCGGTGGGTTTAATCTAATTCCATAGACTTGTAGTTTGATCAACCCCCTCGCTGCGGACATTTTCACCTCGTCATTGCAATCCCCCTGACAATGACATTTCCACCTCGTCATTGGGAGCGAAGGGAAGCAATCTCTGGGAGCTTTGGGGATTGCTTCGGGGGTTTTAATCTCTCTCCATAGACTTGTAGTTTTGTCAACCCCCTCGCTGCGGACATTTCCACCCCGTCATTGCGAGCGAAGCGAAGCAATCTCTAGTAACTTTGCGGAATGACAAGGGATTGTTTTAGATTTTATAATTATTAAATCCCCCATTTTTTCAGCCATACTTTATGACAAAAGAATATTATATTTACATAATGACTAATAAGCGTAACACTGTCCTTTATACAGGTGTAACCAACGATTTAATCAGGAGAGTTTATGAACACAAATCAAAATTAGTAGAAGGATTTACCAAAAAATATAATATTAATAAATTAGTTTATTTTGAAACGTATGAACATCCTTCCGAAGCGATCGCTCGTGAAAAACAGATTAAAGCTGGTTCTCGACAGAAAAAAATTAATTTAATTAATACTATAAATTTGGAGTGGAAAGATTTGTATCTAGAAATAGTTTGAAAAATAATTATGAGTGATTGTTTTTGAATTTTGTCATTGCGAGCGATAGCGAAGCAATCTCAAGCATTGGTATTGGGATTGCTTCGGGGGGCTAAAATAGCCACATAACGACTTGAGCGTGTTTCCCACCCTCCTCGCTGCGGACATTTCCACTTCGTCATTGCGAGCGACAGCGTTTGCGGAGTATGACCTTAGGCAAGCAATCTCTAGTATTGGTATTGGGATTGCTTCGGGGGGGTGAAAATTCTAACCAGAGACTTGAGCGTGTTTCCCACCCCCTCGCTGCGGACATTTCCACTTCGTCATTGCGAGCGACAGCGAAGCAATCTCTAGTATTGGTATTGCGATTGCTTCGGGGGGGTGAAAATGGCCACATAACGACTTGAGAGTGTTTCCCACCCCCCCTCGCTGCGGACATTTTTACCTCTTGCAAAAAAAGCACTAAACCTTCAGTAGTCCGCCGCGACTTACACTCGTGGAAGGAAGCAATCTCTGGGGTAAGGCGAGATTCCTTCCTATAGTCACTAAACCCACCTCTAGCACCCCACAGAATAATTGGGAAAACGATTCGCTTTAATAAATTCCATCCCTGTCTGTGCTATATGTGGAATTTCAATAGAGACGATTTTCTCTATGCAGGAATGGTAAGGGAATTTGACCGGGGGATACTTTCGTTTTGGGAACTTTACTCAATATCCATCTCAATATTCTTTTACCTGCCATGATATAGGAATTGTCATTGCGTTAGCGAAGCTTTGCGATAGCAAATGAAGCGTCAGCGTAATGAAGCAATTTCTAACTTTGAGATTGCTTCTCTCCACTTCGTTCCGCTCGCAATGACTAATGACAAATAATAACTTAAAATTTGGTGTATAACGCCGACAGAAACCTTGATATTATTTGTCGGCACATTCTTCTAAGGATGAACCTAATTCAAAAATGTATGTGAACATGAAAGCCGCCGGCGATTGCATCTAATTGGTCTTCTGCGAGTTGTACAAAATCCTGCTCAGGCTCGTGGTTTGCCGGAGTCGGTTTTTGGGGTTGGAGAGAGTTGGGCAGATTAGGTTTAGAGGTTTGGTGTGAGCGAATAGAATGGTTTTTGGTACGATTGTTCATTTTTTTTGTTGATTGAATTAGTTTGTATGATTGGTACGGTATGGTATTTGCCTGCGACAATGCGGGTTAAACCTGCACTGTCAATAATTCATTTCTTTCAAAACTAAGACGTTTTAGTTTTACCTGTCAGGACGCACTTGGCTGTGCGTTGGTTAATGACGTTGTGACAATGGATACGACTTCATGTCGATGACAGTGCCACCAGGTTCCACTGATTGCCTCCAAATGGATTTCTTTCAATAGCTGGAACTGGGGATGGGCGATCTCTTTTCTGGACAGAGGCGATCTCCTCCCCCTGTGTCGATAAAACTTATTATCTACTATTATGAAAAGCGCTGCTGGAAATCAAAGGTAGTCAGGGCGATCAAAAATGTATGTGAATACGAAAGCCACCGGCGATTGCATCTAATTGGTCTTCTGCGAGTTGTACAAAATCCTGCTCAGGCTCGTCGTTGGTCGGAGTCGGTTTTTGGGGTTGGAGGGAGTTGGGCAGATTAGGTTTAGAGGTTTGGTGTGGGCGAATAGAATGGTTTTTGGTACGATTGTTCATTTTTTTTGTTGATTGAATTAGTTTGTATGATTGGTACGGTATGGTATTTGCCTGCAACAACGCTGGTGAAACCTGCACTGTCAATAATTCAGTTCTTTCAAAACTAAGACGTTTCAGTTTTACTTGTCAGGACGCACCTGACTGTGCGTTGGTTAATGACATCGTGACAATGGAACAGAAAATATTAAAAATGTAGACAGACTGGCCCTAAACACAATCCACCACTTATCGCCTCCAGCTCACTGTCAGTCAAGAGTTCCATGTTGTTATCAGTCCCTTGTACGTCCCGTGCGTCCATTTGTGTTTGGGCAGATTTCGTTATTTTTTTATGAGTGTGGTTTGCTTGTTGGTTTGATACAGTATGTTTTCTTATCATAGTTTTTCGCAATGGTAAAGATCAAATGAAATGAATGAATGGAATAGGCTATAAATACCACGATATCCATTTCTGTTATTCTCTCTGCTTTTTCTCTGCTTGTCAATTGATGGAAATACGGTTATATGAGCATTTTGATATTTAACAATTTAATTCTTGCACTCTAGTTTCACACAAATTGTTAAAAATAACAGTTGACATTATATTGGTTACTTTAATCGCTGATTCTAGCCATTCTTCACTTTCATTTTGAACATTAATATACCAATTTTCTAACTTGTTATTAAATGATTCTTGAGCTGATTCTGCAACATATTTATGACGAAAATATTCTAGATATTTTTCTTGAAATTGTCTAAAACCATGAGTTACTAATTGTCGTATAAAACCTTCTTGCCAAGTTAATGGTAAAGCACCGTAAGATTTATCCCGTTCCCGATAGCTTTCGGGGAGAAAATCAATAGAAGATTTTCTGACAATAGTTTTACGCCAAAATAAATCTTGATGAAGTTCAGTAGGAATAGCAGCTAAATAACTAACTAAGCGGTGATCTAAGAAAGGAACTCGAACTTCGAGTCCATGACTAGCTGAAGTTCGATCTTCTCCGTGTAAGTTATGATTCTGCAAACTTCTTAAACGGAGTTGCATTTCAAGATGAAAAAAATTGTCTTTTTCATACTTATCCTTTTCTTCAATTCCTAAATTATCGAATAGATTTTTGCAGTCTTGTTGATATTCATTCCAAGAATCTACTAATTTACTTTCTTTATCCAGTAAATCAATTGTAAATTGTGAATAACCCCCTGCAAATTCATCAGCACCTTGTCCAAGTAATAATACTTTCAGTTCTGGTACTATGGCACGAACTTGTTTATAAATTTCGTGCTTAAACGACCACTCTATAATACTGCTAATATCAGGTCTAAAAGATTCTAACATCCAGATATAATATTCAAAATCTTTTAGGGAAAAGTTTAACCGTTCTAATAAATTAACTGGATCGATATCAACGATATGTAATGGTAATCCCAGATATTCGCTAAGTTCTCGTGCTGCTTTAGCATCACCATTTTGCTCTGTTAGTTCTGAAATTCCGAAAAAAAGATGCAATGATTTTTTCTGAGATGCGATCGCAGCTACCAATCCAGAATCTAATCCTCCACTCAACATAACACCTACTGGTACATCACTCATCAATCGCTTTTGCACGCTATCAACTAACAAGTTTTGATAATTTAAAATATGTTCTTGAGGAGTTTTTTGTAGATTTATAGTGCCAAAATAAGTGTTAAGATTCCAATAACAGTTTGGAGTAGTTTGCCGATATTTCCCCCATTTTAGCCAATGTCCTCCTAACAACTTTTTGATTGTACCAACACCAACATCTTCAGGGATTATATACTCTCCACTTTGATTTAAACGGTCTGCCATATTCCAATCTAACTGATTGGGAACTTGAGGATGACACAGCACAGACCACAAAGTTGAACCAAACACAAAAATATCATCTCCAATCCAGTAATAAAGTGGCTTAATACCAAATCTATCTCGTGCTAAAAATAATTCCTGTTGCTTACTATCCCAAACTGCTAGAGCAAACATTCCATTGACTTTTTCCAGAGCTTTTTCACCATACTCTTGATATAAAGGTAATATTATTTCACAATCAGATTGAGTCCTAAAATTATAAGGAATTGGAAGTTGAGACTTTAATTCTTGATAATTATATATTTCCCCATTAACAGCTACAAATGCTGTTCCATTATCATTCCAAATTGGCTGAGAACCTCCAGCTAAATCAACGATAGAAAGTCTGCGAAACACAATGGAAATAGCTCCAGATTGAATAATTTGCTCATCATCTGGTCCGCGTCGCTCTAGTTGTTTAGCCATGCGTTGCAAAATCTGTCGATTAGTATCTACATCTTCACTCTCTTTTTTAAAATTCACAAAACCAGCAAAACCACACATTTTTTTATTTTCCTAAGAGACTAGAATTATTAATATAACAACCTTCAATTTGGAGTGCGCGACTAACTACCCAAAAATCATACCCTACAATCTAGTACAATCTATGGGCGATCGCTACTCAGCACTAACAAAGTTGATGGTTGACAAATATTAAGAATAGGACTTACGCACCTGCAAGGTATTTTGGTCATTGCGACCGACACAGAAGCAATCTCAAATTGTCATTGCGAGCGACAGGGAAGCAATCTCTAGTATTGGGATTGGGATTGCTTGGGGGGGTGAAAATTCTCACCATAGACTTAAGA
>NZ_JAAHGT010000428.1 GCF_010672385.1 Okeania sp. SIO2F4 | reverse complement strand
TTCCGCAATAAAAGCTGAAAACTAATACCTGGATGCTTACAATAAAAGAGAAAATTTCCCGCGCCTTAATCACCTTATTCCTTATTTTTAAATTACCAATTAAACTTCATCCCCAAATATTCCTCTAATCTCTGATTATGAGGTTGAAAATATTCAGATAATTTTTGACGAAGCAAATCAGAAATTGGTGCATAAGAACCAGAATTTAACTTTTTATATTTGGCGAGCTGATATTCTGGCAAACCTAAAAATTCAAACACTTGCTTCATGGTATTATCTGGCGTTTGATAAAAGTCTTCTCCTCTCAAAATTAAAAATTGTTCCCTAGGAAATACTTCCATCCATTTCTGCATAAATTCTATATAAACACCTCTCCCTATATAATTTCCTGAAATTTCCCAATATCTTTTATCTCCTTGGGGTTGTGTGGGAGTAGTTTTGAGCATTTCTAATTCCCGATTAATTGCAACCTCAAAAGAGCGGTCTTCCCAGTTTAATCTCTGCCAATGGTGGTATTGAGAAAATGCTCTATCTACTGGATTTCTTAAGATGACCAATAATTTAATATTAGACAGTAAACTATAGATTCTTTCTGGAACTTTATCCGTGACTAAATAGTTAGGAGTAGCTTCCCCAGTAATAAAATTTTGAGACTTAGGAATGGGAGGAAAATGAGCCAGATACCAATCTATTCCTCGATGAAATTCCCCTGACCAAAAATGAGTTTCTTTCTTAATAGCTGGTAAAACTTGGGGATGTTGACTAATATAATTTGCTAAAGAAGTCGTACCACTTTTTTGAGAACCAATAATAATGAAATTAGGATGCCCTAAATGATTAAAATTCCAAGAATTTTCGACAAAGACAGGATTTAATTTTCGTGTTTTGTTATAACAGGCTGTTTGATAGCTGGTAATTGCTGCTTTTATATTTCCTTTTTCTGTAAAAATTTCCCCTAGATTAAGATGACACAAAATACTATTTTGCTCTTTTTTAGTGGCATCTTGATATAAATTTAATACTTGCTCAAGTCTACTTTTTAGTAGGTGTTTCCATAATACTGAATGATGGGAAAACCAAGAATGTTCTGGTCTAAGTCTAACAGCTTCTAAGTAAGTAATAATAGCTTCCTCTTTTTGGGAGTTGTGCAAAAAAGCATTGGCTAAGTTATAGTATGCACCAGAGAAATTTGGATTGAGAATAGCTGCTTTTCGGTAAGCATAAATTCCTTCATTCCACCTTTGTTGTTTAATATAGATATTACCTAGACTGTAGTAACCCCAAAAGAAATTTGGATTGATTTCTATAGCTTTTTGGTAACAGGCTATTGCGACATCTAGCTTACCTTTTTTTTGCCAAACATCTCCTAATTTTTTGTGGAATAAATGATTGTCTGGTTTTTGTTCTATAGCCCGACCATAGGCAAAGATTGCTAAATCATATTCTTTTTTTTCTTGCAAAACTTCTCCTAGTAAGTAGTAACATCTAGGATTTTTAGGAGTTAGTTTTATTCCCTGATTTAAAACTACTAATGCAGACTCTAGTTCCCCCTTTTGAGTAAGCACTTCTCCTAATTTTTGATATGACCCTGATAAATTTGGTTGTAGCTTAATGGCATGACGATAACAGTTAATTGCTGCTTCAATCTGACCTAATTCTAACAATTCATTTCCTAAATTCAAGTGTTCTTTAGCTGTAGCTGATTTGGGTTCTAGCATAAGTGCTTGATAAGTAAATTCTGTGACTAATTCTTCTTTACCAAGATACTGCCAGACTTTGGCTAAATTCCGATAAACTCCTGCTAAACTTGGTTTAAGATAGATAGCTTTTTGATAATAAAAAATTGCTTTTTCCCAATCTTGTTGTTTAGCGTACATACTACCAAGGTTGGCATAAGCTTCAGCAAAATCGGGAAATATTGTGATGGCTTTAGTGTAGTAATTTTTTGCTGCCTCTATGTTTCCTTTAGCTTGCAAAATATCTCCTATATTTTTACAAGCTGGTGCAAATTCTGGTTGGCTATTTAATGCTTTTAAACAAGCTGCATAAGCTTCATCGAATTTTCCTTGGGCTAAACTAGCTTCTGCTAGTTGATTAAAATTAATAACTACTGTTTCTATTTTTTCATTATTAGACATATTATTTCAGTTATCAGTTATCAGTTAGCCTCTTATGGTCGTAACTGTGTTAACAGTACCTCATGCAATAAAGAGCCTTGAAATACTGAATTTTCTTCTCTTAGTCAATTGGATATGGCGAGGTTTCCTTACCATCTCTTGAACGGTTTCTATTTCCTTTAAAAGGCAGGATATTTGAGACATTATTTTCTTCTCATGTTTGATTTTTTTTCAATAATAAAGTTTATTTCTTACCAATAAGTTTTTCAACTTTTTGCGGAGTAGGAAGTGATCAAAGATTACATCAATATTATTTATTATTAAAATACTGCCACATTGATTTTTTTAGTAGTTAGATAAATAATATTCACGATTTTTTTCTGATTTCTCTATGCGTAAGAATACAAAACCCTCTCCCACTATCAATTTTCATATTAGTTATTAGTAAAGCATAGATAATATATTAGTCAGCAAATTTATTTTCTTCTTTAATATGGTAACTCCTGTTTATTTCTACATTTTTCTGCTGCTTCGCGGTCACCTAGCTGCTCAAAAATATAGGCTATTTTTTCGTAAGCTTTATCGTAGTCTGGTTTAATTTGTATTGCTTGTCTAAAACATTCAATAGCATCAGACCAATTTTTTTGTTGAATATACACTTGTCCTAATGATGCGTATAACCAACAGGATTTAGAATTAATTTCTATAGCTGTTTGATAACCAATAATAGCTTCATCTAATTTTCCTATATTTTTTAAAGCATTTGCTAATCTGAAATGAAAGAAATAGTTATCTGCTTTTAATTCTATCGCTTGATGATAGGCTTTAATTGCTGACTGCCATTTTTTTTGTTGACTTAGTACTTCCCCTAATTTGTAGTGAAATCTTGGTAAATTAGGATTGACTTGAAGACCTCTACGGTAGACAACAACTGCTTGATTTATTTCCCCTTGCTTGACCAATATTTCTCCGATTTTACAGTAAGCATCCCAAATATTAGGATGATTTTTAATCAGTTTGCGATAATAAGTAAGCGCTCGATTTAATTCACCTTGTTCATACAAAATATCTGCTAAATGTTTGTGAGACCAAGGAAACTTAGGATTAATTTCTATAGCACGTTCAAATGCCTCTACCGCATCATTTAACTTGCCTGTTTCTCGGAAAATTTTTCCTAGTTTATGAGAAATTAACCAATTTTCAGGTAAGAGTTCAATTAAACTTTGATAACAATCAATAGCTTCCTTTGACTCTCCCTGACTTACTAAAATTTCTGCTAATTTAGAGTAAGCCTCCGATAAATTAGGATTTGATTTTATAGCCTCACGATAATAAGCGATCGCCTCTTTTATTTTTCCTTGACTAAATAGGATATCTGCTTGATTTAGCTTTTCTAATGCTTTTTTTTCTAATTCTATTTTCTGTCCGTAATACCAATATTTTTTTGCTGAACTTAAATCTCCTAACTGTTGGCAAACCCGAGATAAATTACGATAAGTACCAGCCAAATTTGGTTGTAATTCAATAGCTTTTTTATAACAAGCTATAGCTGGCTGCCAATCTTTTTGTTTAGCATATAAACTACCAATATTTGTGTAAACCTCTGCCCAATTTGGTTGTTGCATCATAGCTTTTGTATACCAATTTATTGCTTCATCTAACTTTCCCATAACCTGCAATACATTTCCCATACTTTTGCAAGCCAAAGGATAGAAAGGTAATATTTCTAGAGCTTTTTCACAAGCAAAAAAAGCCTCATCTAATTTTTCTGCTTCTAAATAAGACTCTGCTTCTTGACATAAACTAAAAGCTGACATTTCAGGAGTTAAATTTGAATACATATTTCTTTTTTAAAAGAAGGAAAAAGTAAGAATTACAGAAGGGGTCATTTCAGTTATAGCAATTCTCATACTGGTGAGGTACAAAATTCCTTTGTTTTAGGGAACACTTATAGCAATTTTCATTAACATAAAATACAGAGATTTTGCTTTAAAGGTAGAATACAGAGGGGAGAAGTTTTGTAGTCTACCTTTGCGAAAACCCCTATAAGTGGGAATAGGAAATAGAATAGAAATAAAGATATACCAATTAGGAATCAGTTGTGAGAATAGAGATGTTCTTTCAATAATTAATAATTAACAATTAATAATTAATAATCACCTCTCCTTAAAACGGATAGGATTGAGTAAAATGATTTTTTTTCTTCTCTTGGTCGATTAGATATGGTTAGATAACTCATCCATCCCACCCTACGGGAAACTTTCCTTACGGAATGCTATCGCAAACATTAACGACCGCTTTTTCTCCTTAAAAGGAGAGACTTTAGACCTTAATTATTCGGTAAGAGTTCTAGGAATTTTTAGAGCATCAAGGTAATTCCCTTGTCTAGACTGACTTTTACCTATTTTTTCTACCAGAAAATGTCTAAGTACTACTAACACCTCTAAATTCAGAATTCAGAATTCTAAATTACTCCCAATTAAATTTCATCCCTAAATATTCTTCTAATCTTTCATTATGAATTCGGAAATAATTACTTAAACTCCTACGCATTAATGGATCGATTTGTGAATAATTCCCAGAATTATAATTCTTGTAATCTAATAGTTGATATTCCGGCAAATCTAAAAACGTTAAAACTTTCTCCATACTAGCTTCTGGATTTTCATAAAAATCTTCACTTTTCAAAATCAGGAATTGTTCCCGTGGAAATAAACTCATCCATTCCTTAAAAAACTCAATATATACTCCCCTTGCTAAATAATTTAATTCCTTCATCCAGTAATTAACTTTTTCAGGAGCTTTTGTTAATTTCTCTAAATCTGATTCAATTGCCTCTTCTAAAGAACGATTTTCCCAATTTAATCTTAGCCATTGATAATATTGAGATATGGCTCTATCTACAGGATTTCTCAATAGTACGAGCAGCTTAATTTTTGGGAAAAATTGGTAAATCCTTCTAGCAGTATTTGGATGATCGAAATAACTAGGACTAGCTTCCCCAGTCAATAATTTTTTTCCCTCTGGAATTCCTGGAAAATGAGCTAGATACCAATTAATTGACTCATTAAATTTCCAAGACCAAAAATCCATTTCTTTTTTAATCGGAGGAATAATTTGTGGATGCTGAGTCAGATAACTATAAAGAGAAGTAGTACCTCCTTTGTGAACTCCAATAATTATAAAATTCGGTCCTTGCACTTGTTCTAAATTCCATGGTTGCGATACTAATCTAGGGTATAATTTCTGAGTTTGCTGATAACAAGCAGTTTGATAATAAGGTATAGCTTCATCAAATCTTTCCAAACGAGTTAGAGCTTCTCCTACATTCAAGTAAGACCAAAAAGAGTCCGGATTAGCTTTCTGAAATATCTCGAAAAAAGTTAGTATTTCTGTCAGTTTATTTTCCCTAGCAAAAGCTTCCCATATATTGTAGTAAAACCACCAAGATAGATCTGGATTAATTTCAATACCTTGACGGTAAGCAATAACTGCTTCCTCCCATTTTTGTTGTCGAGTTAGAGCAATACCTAGATTATAGTAAGAGGTACTATTTTGATTTAATTCTATTTCTTTTCTGAGTTCTAATATTTCTCGTTCTAACTGATTTCTCTTATCTAATACTTGCTGTAGTTTTTCAGAGATATTTAGGTCATCTTGATTAAGCTCCAAAGCTATTTTATAGAAAATAATTGCCCCGTTAATTTTATTAGCTTGAGCTAAACCATCTGCTACTTGTACAAATAAATTAGGATTTTGTTGTAAAAATTGCAGCGATATATCGTCAAGAGAATATTGTTCATATTCTGGAATAGCTTTGCCGTAATCCTTAATTCCTGCATCTAAATTTGACTGATATTTTTCTTCTATAGCATCTCCTAATTTGCTATAAATTCCTGGTATATCTGGCTGCAATTGAGTTACATAGAGATAGTTATATATAGCTTCATCCCATTTTTTTAATTCTATTAAAGCATTCCCTAAATTGTAGTAACACCAAGGAAAATTGGTATCTATTTTAATTGCATTTTTGTAAGCATTAATCGCCTCTTCCCATTTTTTTGATTTGCTTAAAGCATTTCCTAAATTATAATAAGACCAATAAAAATTTTGATTTAACTCAATCGCGCGGTAGTAATTTTTTATGGCGTCATTCCAATTTTCTTGTTGATTTAAAGCTTGTGCTAAATTATAGTAATACCAAGAAAAGTTGGGTTTTAGCAAAATAGCTTGACGGTAGTTTTCAATTGCTAAATCCCATTTTTTTTCTTGAGCATATATGCTGCCTAAGTTAGCATACTCTTCAGGTGTATTCAAATTTGACTTATTTTTTGATGACATTGTTTATTGAATATTTATCAATAGAGATTTACCGAAAAATTAAGGTTTAAAGCCTCTCCTTTCAAGAAGAAAAAGCGGTCGTTTGCGGAGCATGACCTTAGGATGGGATGGATGGGTTACCTAACCATATCCAATCGACCAAGAGAAAAGAAAAAAATTATTTTTAACCAATCCTATCCGTTTTAAGAAGAGGTAATTATTAATTATTAATTATTAATTATTGAAAGCATTTTCCTACTTAATGAAGTAATTATGTCGATCATTTTAGGGAGTAGGGAATGGGTAGGGACGTTATATGTAATACCATTTCTCAAAAGTCTTGCTATATTTTCTTGATAGCAGGGAGTAGGGAGCAGGGAGTAGGGAGCAGGGGTATACTAAATAAGATTCGAGTTCTATTTGCCTATAATCCTTAGAAACAGTACTTATATATACTTATTACTTAATAACTGAACTATTGATGAAGTATAGCATTCTTTTTGGGAATTAGTATAACATCTGTACTAGGGAAGATGAGTTAGAGGATAGGAAACGAGGCAAAAATATTTACCCTGTCAGTTGCACTTCATTAATCTCAAATTGATATTACTTATATACCAGTTTTCATATTGATGAGATACAGTATTTTTCTCTCTTCCATGTTGCCTCAAACCTAAACTCATCTATACAAGCAATTTGGTATCTTTGCCCGCAATTAAATTTGTCAGTTACGAGTCAGGAGTAGAATAGAGGCAATACACCGAAAAGATTGAAAAATACCCCTTACTCCCTTCCGACCCTACTCCCCTATCCTGACCAGGGTATCTTTTTAACAAAGAGGCGAGTAATCACTTTTATTCATTATAAAATCTACAAAATAATGTGCTTTTTTTATACAAGAAATGGGATAAATTTATCCCCACACTCCCCACACTCCCCACACTCCCCACACTCCCCACACTCCCCACACTCCCCACCCCTCCCACACTCCCCACACTCCCACACTCCCCACACTCCCACACTTCCCACCCCTCCCACACCCAATGGCGTAATTCTAAAAAACATACCCTTGTCAGACTCCCCTACCCCCTTACTTTTAAGATTAGAATCAGATTTTTCCCATCATTAAATCTTTCCATCCATCTCTCCTGAGGGGAAAACCACAAACATTTTCATTCTCTGAAGCTCCTGAAAAAAATCGGCGCGTCAAAGGATATTCGGTTGCATCCTCACAAAAATTGTGATATCGTAAAGATTAAATGTGGTAGCTCGCTCATATACATGATTTTTTATTCAACAAAATTTCCTAGCTCAGAGATAATCAAATATTCAGGAATTTTCCCCAGGAGAAATACCTAGAAATATTTTCATCAAGTGACGCTCTCATAAACATATATATGC
>NZ_JAAHGT010000427.1:3366-7852 GCF_010672385.1 Okeania sp. SIO2F4 | reverse complement strand
TTATTTTTTCTATAGCATCCAAGGCAATTTGTAATTTGCGGATACTTTGATCGTCCTGACAATCTAGTTTTTTCTCCACTGCTTTGGGAGCAACTAATTTGTCATCACTGAAATTTGCTAGGAGTGTAGCGATGGAAAATTTCATGCAGCGTTTTATCCTTTTTCTTATCGGTTATACTATTCTATAAATTAGTCTGCCATTCAGTATTTCACCCTGGTTTCCTCAAGTTAGCAGATCGGTTGCGTTCATGCTAGTTTTCCGTTCCTAGAAATCTACAAAAATCAGCTAACTTCTATAGATTATCTGATTGATTGTCTACTTCTATTCCTGCTTCAACTTGGAAGTGTCGGCACTCTCCAGTCCACAGGTTGTCACGGTCGAACTGACTGCCATAGCTAAATTTTGGGCTACGTTTCCTACCGAATGCTCCGCAAACATGTCGCGTAGCGAAACAGTCTGGGATTTTGATGTCTTTGCTTGAGACCATCAAAACTTCCTTTCGGGATATTCCCATTACAGCATTTTATAGTCAGGTGGGCATCCTGCCGTTTCGAGTTGGTAGCACTCCCTGTTCTGCTACATTGCCATTGACTGGTCATACTGTGGATTTCAAAAACCCGTTGTTTGGGTAATTCAGGAGTCTCACTTTGTAACTAGAACAGTTCATTATCTTGCAGCCAAACATTAATTGTAGCAGATTATGCCAAAATCAAAACCCGTGTGTCGTTATTCACTCAGCCGTTGAAACGCTCTAACTAACTTTAAGATAGCCCATTTTTTGTTTATTTATTCTATAAGAAATTGTCACTAATTTTGGCCTGTCTTGTTTGTCAAGTACCTAGTGCCGCTACACGGAAGTCAAAAGTATTGATTGGTAAAGCTTTTATTATTTTGCAGGTAACGGGTTATTTTCACCAAGCTCCACTACTAGCTAAACTCACAGCTTTCCTTTCAGACATAAAATGCTTATTGGGTTTGCTGTTAGTAGAAATCTACGAAAATCGATAAAATATGGAATTATCTGATTTGTTGTCTATTTCTATTTCTGCTTCGTCCTGGCAGTGTCGGCACTCACCAGTCCACAAGCTGCCACGGCATAACTGACCGCCATAGCTAGATTCTCTCCTAGCATTTAAGTCTTTATCAAAATTGAACCCACAGTTAGAGCAATTGAACACTCTCTCGGACAAAGACCAAATATTGTTTGATGTTCCCACAATTAGAGCAAGTTTTAGAGCTAGGAAATGATCTATCAATGATGATTAGTTCCCAACCATATAGCTCACACTTGTACTCTAGCTGCCTTCTAAATTCATAAAAACCTATAGAAGCAACAGCATTTGCTAGCTTATCCTGATTCATTTAAGTCTTCAATTACTATCCGACTTTGGTTTTTAGCTAAATAGGATTTAAACTTAAATTTATGTCATCTTTATCTGATGTTGGCTATCTTGCTATGTAGTCGAGCTATTTTTATAAGACAGATAATTGGAGATTATTTATAGATAATACCAGATTATCGCCAACAGTTACTAACCCTCCTCCGATAGACTAATTACCAAAACAATTGAAGATTGATTCAGAATTAGTGGGCATAGGTGGAGCAATTTCTATTTGGTGGAGCAATAAAATAGAGGCAACGGAGAATTTATTAGAGAAATATTTCCCTCGCCGTGGCTACTTCTGTTAACCTCCCCCTATTATTTTTTTTAATGGCCTTATATTGTGATTTGGCCTGTTTTTGGTTAAATTTTATGATAGCTTCAAATTAGACTTCTGGCAAAAGTAATTTTTGCTAATATACTAAATTGGACATTGAAATTTCTTCAGGTTTCACCAAGTTAAAGAATTATGTTAGAACGTTTTCGAGCTTCTTATCCTAGAGGTTGCTTCATCTCTGAGTTAATTACTATTCATAATGGTAAGTATGTAGTTCGTGTCTTGGTCCAGGTGAATGGTGAAACTTTAGCCACTGGATTAGGGTCTGCTGATACTGTGGAGTTGGCCGAAGACAAGGCAAGAGAGCGATCGCTTGCTACTATTACACTTGATACATCTTTTTCTGCACCTCAAACTTCTGTTGAACTTTCTCCATCTCCATCTGCTACCAAGCATGAACCACAATTTACAAAATATGTCAATACTCCTTTACAAATAAAAACAGAGGAATTACCAAAAGCAGGATTAAATCTAGATTTAAATGAAGTTTCTGATACTCCAACTGTTTCGTCTGGGTTAGAGGCGTCAGAAATTTCTACCCCACTGGAAAAAGAGGAATTACTAACAGTAGAGTCTAGTATTAATTATGATGATGTTTCTCAGCCTACTCAAAATTCAAGTGGATTTGATAATAGTTGGTTAGATACAGATTATAGTCAGGAACAAAAGGAAAAAAAGATTGATGAAACTACAGAATCACTAATAGATTCGACAAATAATATAGAAAGTCAAATAACTACATCAGAACCAATAAATTCGAGAAGAGACTTAGCTGACTCAATAAATAGTAATAATGAAATTTATTCCTCAGATTTATCACAAGATGTATCTGACGATAATGTCAGTATAGATATCTTAATGGATGGTTTAGCATGGACAAAAGAGCAGGAGCGAGATTTTCTAGAGCAAAACTATGGTCAAAAAACACGCCAATTTTTAACACCTGAAGAGTTATTTGATTTCCATCAATATTTAGATATGCTACAGAAGGTAACAAAGGAAATTAAGGGCCAAGGTTGGAAAGCAAAGCAACAAAAAGATTATTTTGAATACAACCACAATAAAGAATCTCTGGAACAATTAAGTGTAGATGAATTACAAAGTTTTTTGCAGTATTTAGAAATATTCAGCAAAACTACTAATGAAATTAAACGTTTGGGTTGGAATGCGACAAAAGGAAAAACTTTTCTCAAACAAAATTATGGAGAGGAGGGTCGTACACGCCTTTCATTTGAGAAATTGCAAGATTTTTTACAACATTTAGAGGCGTTAGATACACCCCAATAAATTCAGAAGTCAGAAGTCAGAAGGCGCTAAGTTGGAAGGCGCGAAGTTAGAAGTTAAATTCTTGTTATGACTAAATTTGAGAGGCGGGAGAATGTTCTAACCGCCCTGGCAGCTTATAGTTAATTATGGCTTGCTGATTAACTATATTTGTCGCTTTATAACTAAAAAAACTGGAAAACCCTTTTCAGGTAAGGATTTTAGCTATTCCTGATTGAAAACATCTGGAATTACTGCTGTGCTGCTGTGTCTTAATTTAAGGGATTTTTTCCATCTATGTTAGCGACAAGTCTACTATAAAAATAAGGCTTTATCCTTATTTATCTGGAAAAAAGTTAGCATTTTGGGCAGACAAGGGCAGAAAAATCAAGGGATAATTCTTACTCCTACCTTCTCTATAATTCGCCTAACTCCTAACTCCTGACTCCTGACTCCTGACTCCTGACTCCTGACTCCTGCCCTTACCAAAAGACTTTTTTAGCAAACTCTACCTAACCCTACCTATTCCCTATTCCCTAATTAACAGGAGATATAGGTTGAGAATTAGAGGGATTACGGTTATAAACTTGGTCTATTATGCCGTATTCCATTGCTTCTGTGGCTGACATAAAAAAGTCTCTTTCTGTATCTTCGGTAATTTTTTCTATGGGTTGACCTGTATGTTCTGCTAAACATTCATTGAGATATTTTTTGAGGTATAATATCTCTTTAGCTTGAATTTCAATATCTGTGGCCTGACCTTGGGCACCACCTAATGGTTGGTGAATCATAATGCGGGCATTAGGTAGACTCATTCTTTTGCCTTTTGTTCCTCCACTTAGAAGAAATGCTCCCATACTAGCGGCTATTCCCATACAAATAGTACAGACGTCAGGCCGAACGTGTCTCATGGTGTCATAAATACCCATTCCAGCACTAACGGAACCCCCAGGAGAGTTTATATAGAGGTAAATATCTTTTTCTGGGTCTTCTGAGTCTAAATATAATAATTGGCCGACGATTAGATTGGCCAGGTCAGAGTCTATCCCTTCTCCTAGATAAATTATGCGATCGCGCAAGAGTCGAGAGTAGATATCGAAGGCTCTTTCGCCACGGCCAGATTGTTCAATAACGGTTGGAATCATAGTCTTTTACTCAAAATTTTCAAAATTTAAAGGTCAAAAATATCGACATTAATAACAGATATATTATATTAGCGATTCACCCATAACTTTAGCAAACTTTTTGGGAATTTAGTTAAATGTTATTAGAGTTTGCTATGTAGACGCTATTTGGTATCCTTTTATAATATTTCTCTAAAATATTTCAATTGAATCAAAAACTTAACATCAATTATAAATATATTAACCTATTTATTGACTGTGATAAATTCACTTATTTCTGAATTTAAAATGTTTTGAATTTCCCGAAAATTTTCCTCTCTAGTTTCTCTAAACGGGATACTAAAGATAGGATGTGGTAGATACAAATATAATTTAGCAT
>NZ_JAAHGT010000427.1:1541-3266 GCF_010672385.1 Okeania sp. SIO2F4 | reverse complement strand
TTGACTGTGATAAATTCACTTATTTCTGAATTTAAAATGTTTTGAATTTCCCGAAAATTTTCCTCTCTAGTTTCTCTAAACGGGATACTAAAGATAGGATGTGGTAGATACAAATATAATTTAGCATTAAGAAATTTGCTGAACCTTTTTTCTACTTAGACTTTTCTGAAAAATTTATTCCACTACTGATATTTGTAGGATAAGGATGAAAAAAAATACTATCTTTTGACTGTGATAAATTCACTTATTTCTGAATTTAAAATGTTTTGAATTTCCCGAAAATTTTCCTCTCTAGTTTCTCTAAACGGGATACTAAAGATAGGATGTGGTAGATACAAATATAATTTAGCATTAAGAAATTTGCTGAACCTTTTTTCTACTTAGACTTTTCTGAAAAATTTATTCCACTACTGATATTTGTAGGATAAGGATGAAAAAAAATACTATCTTTTGACTGTGATAAATTCACTTATTTCTGAATTTAAAATGTTTTGAATTTCCCGAAAATTTTCCTCTCTAGTTTCTCTAAACGGGATACCAAAGATAGGATATTGTTTGTAATCTATCTTTCTTAACTCCACGGTTTTTTCAAAATTTGCCAGCAATTTATCATAATTAAATGATGTAATCTCATTAACGTTTTTACCAGTCGAATTATCTAATATAACTAGGCAAAATAATTTTCCTTCTTTTCCTTGAAAAGCTTGACACCAATCTGGCTTTTTTTGGTAGTAAAAATATAAGTAGGAGTTAAAACCATAAGCTAAGAAAGATAAATCTGCGGTACTGCACCAACCACCAAATCGAATTGGATTTACTTCAATAGGTAATAAAAGACTATTACTATTTCTTCTCAACTCAATATGTACTGGAAAGTTTTTTACTTTAGCCAAATTACCAATTTTTTCGAGAAAATTTGTAATTTCGTGAAGGTTACTTTCAATAATTTCTTTGGATGAACAATAAACTCTGTCACTGACACTATTTTCTTCAGAAAATATGTGCTTAAAAATCCCCAGGATAACTGGTTCGCCAATCGAGTTATAATAAGCATCAATAGCAAATTCTTCACCATCGATATACTCTTCAATGATAAATGAATTGGTGTTCAATACACATTCAGGATATAAGTTTCTAGTTTTAGCTATTTCCTCTGTGGTTAAATCGATGGTTTTAATCCATTCCTCATAACTTGAGACTTGATAAACTCCCATGCTCAAAAAACCAGTTATTGGTTTGATAATAAATGGTAGTGGAATTTTATCAAGTTCAATTGTTTTTAGGTCTTTTTTAGGTATTTCTCTGAAGTAGAAGTTGGGAAAGATTGATTTTGTTAGCTGCCGGAATTTATACTTATTCTTAAATAGCTCTATTTTTTCAGGGATATAGCTGAAATATAAATGTTTTGATATCCAATGATAGGAATTTTCAGAAGTAGTGTAAATAATTGGATTATCTAATTGTTTAACTATTTCAATTGCTTGCTCTTCAGTAATTATGTTTGTGCCACTATAAAGGTTCATTTTTTCAGCTATATCTGTACCTACTACAGGAATAGCGTTATCTCTAACAGTAGCAAGGAATTTTTCTGATGACTATTTTGTAGATTTTCATTGGCTACTTCTTTGATGGAAAGAATGTAGAAAATCTTCGAGCTGTGCTGAGTTATTACTATAACGTCTGAGTTTTTCTTGAGGCTTTGGTTCGGCAAAAAAAGGAATTTTT
>NZ_JAAHGT010000427.1:0-1441 GCF_010672385.1 Okeania sp. SIO2F4 | reverse complement strand
TTTTGTAGATTTTCATTGGCTACTTCTTTGATGGAAAGAATGTAGAAAATCTTCGAGCTGTGCTGAGTTATTACTATAACGTCTGAGTTTTTCTTGAGGCTTTGGTTCGGCAAAAAAAGGAATTTTTCTGATGACTACTTTGGAGATTTTCATTGGCTACTTCTTTGATGGAAAGAATGTAGAAAATCTTCTATCTGTGCTGAGTTATTACTATAACGTCTGAGTATCTGTCGAGAATTTTTCTAGGAAAAAAAAGTAATTTTGATGCTCCTCGTTTTGTAGATTTTCATTGGCTACTTCTTTGATGGAAAGAATGTAGAAAATCTTCGAGCTGTGCTGAGTTATTACTATAACGTCTGAGTTTTTCTTGAGGCTTTGGTTCGGCAAAAAAAGGAATTTTTCTGATGACTACTTTGGAGATTTTCATTGGCTACTTCTTTGATGGAAAGAATGTAGAAAATCTTCTATCTGTGCTGAGTTATTACTATAACGTCTGAGTATCTGTCGAGAATTTTTCTAGGAAAAAAAAGTAATTTTGATGCTCCTCGTTTTGTAGATTTTCATTGGCTACTTCTTTGATGGAAGGGATGGATAAAATATTCTATCTGTCCTGAGTTATTACTATAAGGTCTGAGTATCTGTCGAGAATTTTTCGGAGATTTTCATTGCCTACATCTTTGATGGAAAGGATGGAAAAAAATTCTATCTGTCCTGAGTTATTACTATAAGGTCTGAGTATCTGTCGAGAATTTTTCGGAGATTTTCATTGCCTACATCTTTGATGGAAAGGATGGAAAAAAATTCTATCTGTCCTGAGTTATTACTATAAGGTCTGAGTATCTGTCGAGAATTTTTCGGAGATTTTCATTGCCTATCTCTTTGATGGAAAGGATGGAAAAAAATTCTATCTGTCCTGAGTTATTACTATAACGTCTGAGTTTTTCTTCAGGGTTTGGGTCGGGAAAAAAAGGAATTTTGATGCTCCTCGCTTTGGAGATTTTCATTGCCTACCTTTTTGATGGAAAGGATGCAGAAAAAATTCTATCTGTCCTGAGTTATTACTATAACGTCTGAGTTTTTCTTCAGGGTTTGGGTCGGGAAAAAAAGGAATTTTTCTGATGACTATTTTGGAGATTTTGATTGCCTACCTCTTTGATGGAAGGGATGGATAAAATATTCTATCTGTCCTGAGTTATTACTATAAGGTCTGAGTATCTGTCGAGAATTTTTCGGAGATTTTGATTGCCTACCTCTTTGATGGAAAGGATGGAAAAAAAATTCTATCTGTCCTGAGTTATTACTATAACGTCTGAGTTTTTCTTCAGGGTTTGGGTCGGGAAAAAAAGGAATTTTGATGCTCCTCGCTTTGGAGATTTTCATTTCCCCTATCAAATCCTCTTGAAAATTTATCCTAACTCTAAGCTAGTCACACCAAAAATCA
>NZ_JAAHGT010000426.1 GCF_010672385.1 Okeania sp. SIO2F4 | reverse complement strand
TGTCCTTCTGCTGTTAGCACATTTTTTCTATACTTGGTTACACAGACCAAATGTACCTTTAAGTCTGAAACGCTATTTCTTTCTCGTTTTAACATATTGCGCACCAAATTTAATTGTGCTATAATTATAACATACAGGCCAAAAGCAATAAAACAGATGAAAGCCAGATATAAGTATAGAATATACCCAAATAAATATCAACAGGCCAAATTAGCACAATTATTTGGTTGTTGCAGAGTAGTTTGGAATGATAGTCTAGCTTATTGCAATGAGTTGTATAAACAAGGCTTAAAAAAGCCTAGTAACGCTGAACTTCAAAAACAGTTTATTACCTAGGGGCGATTCGCGAATCGCCCCTACAAAAGACTGAATATAGAGAATGGTTATCAGAGGTTTCTAACATACCATTACAGCAATCATTAAATGATTTAAACCAAGCATATCAAAACTTTTTTAATAGTTGTAAAGGCAAGAGGAAAGGAAAACCTGCAATACTTCCTAAGTTTAAGAGTAGGAAATCTAGACAAACAGCTAGATTTAGATGCATGAGGATTTAAAATTGGTCAACACAAAGTCTCCGATCGCTAAAGTCGGGAAACTAAAGATTATTTGCAATACGAGAACAACAAGCGTGAGCCTAGCTCAGTCACAGTAATAAAAGACAGTTCTCATAGATATTTTTTAAGCTTTGTGATAGAAATACAACCAGAAGTGTTACCTCAAACTAATAATTCAGTAGGTATAGATTTAGGAATTAAAACTTTTGCTACATTTAGCGATGGTACAAAGGTTGATGCTCCTAAACCACTCAAAAAACGAATTAAGAAGTAGCCTCTTTCAGAGGAGCTGCCTCTTTCAGAGGAGCTGCCTCTTTCAGAGGAGCTTCGCTAACGCTAACGCTAACGAAAACTGAGTAAGTCATTATCTAATAAGACTAGAGGTACAAATCGTTATGAAAAAGCTAGACTGAGAATCGCAAAATTTCATGCCAAGTTAAAAGATACGCTTGACAGATTTTTTACATAAATTATCTACTGAAATTATTAACGAAAACCAAGTGATAGTTTTAGAAGACTTAAATGTATCTGGAATGGTGAAAAACCGTAAATTATCTAGGGCTATTTCTGATTTAGGTTGGAGACAATTCCGAACATTCCTAGAAGGAAAAGCAGAAAAATACGGTAGAGAATTTCAAGTAATTAGTCGTTGGGAGCCGACATCTCAAACTTGCTCATGTTGTGGATTTAAAGGTGGAAAGTTAGACCTTTCAGTAAGAGAATGGGAGTGTCTAAACTGTGGCCGGAAACACGATCGCGATACCAACGCAGCAATAAATATATTAGTCGCCGGAGGACATGCCTCCTCCGGAGGAGCTGCGCTAACGGAGACATTAAACGGACGCGGAGGCAAGCATAAGACTACCGCCAAGGTAGCAGCAGTCAATGAAACGTCAACCCGCTCAGAATCTTTCAAGCAGCGAGCGTCTGTTTGATTTAGATGGATGGGAATCTCCGAGCCTTTGGGCCGGAGAGGATGTCAATTGGTATATTCTATTTCCATTAAGGAGAGATAATTGACGATAAGCCTCGTCCGGGACTTCACTTGTTTAGATTGAATTATAGCTCTAACTTATACTTGAGCATATCTTCTGCTGAAGAAGCTGTTAGAGTAACCAACCTACTTTAACGCTTTACTCCAAATAATTAGTTAAGCCAAATTAATTGTACATTTTCTGGTCAAGTAAAATAGGTAGGCCAAATTATTTTTAGCTCTACTGCTAAAGTATACAAGTATATTTTTCTTTCCTATTCCCTGTTCCCTATTCCCTGTTCCCTATTAACAAATGTTAAATTAATTTTGCACAGGTACTTATGTTATGTTTCAGGTATATGTACAATTATTTTATAAAAATAAAAAATCAAAAAATATAAATCAAATTGTAACAGTAGCCAAACTTTAATGAATTGAAAATAATTTCAGGTGATTATTTGATAACTCAGGGTGCAAAATTATTTCAGTGAATTGCTATGAAATCTCTCTTAAGTATCATCACAATTTTTTGACCATCATTTCACAGATTGAGTAGGGACTAAGGAGCTAAATAGTCAACTTATAGTCCAAATTTATAATTATAAACATACCCAACCCAAGAGATAGTCAAATAATCTAAAATAAATGTTAAGATAGTAATTTTGTAGCTAAAATTTTCTGAATTTGCCTATTTTTAACTAAAACTACCAATGCTCAGACTAAACTATAATTACCTACCAGTCTGTAAAAGTTGCCTCTGAAAACTCCTGAGAGAACATCATGCTCCACCACAAATCTACTTTTTTTATTGTTACATGGTTGACTTTCTGCTGCTTTTCTCCAACTGCGAGTAGAGCCATAATTTATGATTCCAAGACAGGGGAATTCAGTAATCGTACCTTGACAAAAACAGTAAACCTACAACAATCTCATCAAAATTATCCAGTTCCTCTGTATATTGCTCAAGATAGTGACTCAAAAGGCCAGGAATCTGAAAAGACCAAGGAAAAAAAATCGGATTCCTCTGATTCAAAAGTGCCTCAACAAGTTCGTTCCATACTCAAAGCTCTAGGAGGACGAAGAACACTATTTCTGTTGAGTATCATATCTGTTCTGGTCACTGGTACAGTAGTATTTATTTTACTCAAGTTGTTTGACGATCATCAACCCAAAGACTTAGATCAAAAAGACCTATCATCTCGAGAGAAAATACCAGAAGCAACTTCTCCTAATTTAAAAACTAACTATCCCAATCTTAATTCCCCTCAATGGCCAGTACCTCGCGAAAATTATGCCATGGCCAATACAGAAAATTCTTTAGATGCTTCTTTTCCTCCACTACAAGCAGAGTCAAGGGAGAATACTGATGTCCCAATTTACCCAAATAGCTCCCAACTGCATCATCAAGATATTGAAGCAGAAACATTTCCTATAGTTGATAGTAATTTTTCTATCGATCGCCAAGAAAATAATAATTATGAGCAAAAAGAAACTCCACTAAATTTATCAAAATCAACTGAAGAAAATTATATAGTTCAAGATTCTGATAATATTCCTCAGAAAAATAACTATCTTGTGCCTCAAGTTAATATTGTTGAACAATTGATTAATGAGTTACAAAATTTTGACCCGGAAAAACGGCATCAAGCTATTTGGGAGCTGGGTCAAAAAGGAGACTCTAGAGCTGTTCAACCATTAGTTAATTTACTCATAGATTCTGATTCTAAACAGCAAAGTTTAATTTTAGGGACTCTCTCAGAAATTGGCACTAAAACATTAAAACCAATGAGTAGAGCTTTAGCAATATCACTTCAAAATGATAATGCAGAAGTCAGAAAAAATGCTATTCGAGATTTAACACGAATTTATGAGTTAATCATTCAAATAACTAACCTCTTGCAACAAGCAGAGTATGACCCAGATCCGGAAGTTGAAAAAACAGCAAAATGGGCTTTAGAGCAGTTAAGTAGAATTCACACGAGGTAAGTTGAAAAATTACAACTTACAGAAAATTTCTATCTTTTTTTTATCAGAAAAATTATTTAGGGTTTGCGCTCAAAAGTCTTATGGGTGAGGGTAGAATTCAAAACTCACGAGGAATAAGAATTACAGAGAAGTTAGTAGGAATAATTGTCCCTTGATTTTTCCGCTATTCTCCTGAAAACCCTTAAATTTTGAGCTTAAGGAAGCGAAAAACTGGCACTTTTTTCGCTCTAAAAATGCTTTAGTCTTTATATGTAAATCCTTTCTTTGGGAGTTAATCAGCAGGGTCTATTTATTTATTATTTCATATATTAGAGACTAAATGTATCAGTAATACCAGGGGCGATCAATGTTTACTACAAATCAAATTCCTTGATTATAACTGCTGATTTTTTCCAGGTAAGTCCTTGATTTGATTGAGGGACAAAATCTATCATTTTCCTTCTTTCTTTCTTACGAAATAGTCCTAAAAAATTGACAACAATATAGCTAGTCTTCTGTAGGGGTTTGGTAACCAAACCCCCTACCGTAACAATATTTTTTTGGGAATCGTATTATATTAGCAATTCCTGATTATTTAACTGCCAAAGTTCGCAGACGATTTATTGCTGCCACCAACTCAAAGCGTCGGAAGAGAGCTAAATCTCCTTGTGGAAAAGGAACTAAAACATCCAAACTCTTAGATTCAATATCTGCCATGACAGCATCAATAATTTCTAATAATGTCCTATTACCATCCATATATTGTTTTTTAGCATAAACCATAGCGGCACCAATTGCCCTTAGTTGGTCTTTACTCACCAATTGTTCCACTGCAGAAAGGTCAACATCTTCATTTCCAAATACTACCTCGTCAACATCCCGCACTTTTAAACGGACATCTCGTCGTCCCCGACTAGGATCTAAACTTGCTGGTAGTGGTATTCGCGCTCGAATTTCACCAAATTTTTCACCACCTTCAGCAGTACGACCAGTAACGTATTTTTCGGCAATCTCCTTAGCTTTTTCTGTAACCTCTTGGGCTTCAAAGTTTTCCATTGCAATGATTTTATCTGCCATCTCAAAATAGTCACCACTACCACCCATAACTAAAATAGTTGAGACTTGATAATCCGTATATAACTGTCTTACCTTATCAATAAAAGGTGTAATTGGTTCCCGATCTTTAGCAATAAGTTCTTGCATTCGGCGATCGCGAATCATAAAATTAGTAGCTGCTGTATCCTCATCTACTAATAACACAGGGGGAGTAGTAGTAGTTGCAGTTTCCTCCGAGTTACTATTTCCCAGACCCGTCTCCAAAGCTTCCATAATATTTGCAGCTTGAGAGGTACTACCACTAGCATTTTCAGTAGTAAACTGAGTAGTCGAACGACCTTGAGGCAACTGATTAATAAAAGGAGAAATATCTACACCAGCAACACTACGACCATCCTCCGCTCTAATTTTAATTGCTGCGGGATCTGTCACTACAAATTCACGTCCATCACCAGGAACATGATTATAAACCCCTAATTCAATGGCTTTAAGAAGAGTAGACTTACCGTGGTAACCACCACCAGCAATTAATGTCACCCCTTTAGGAATTCCCATACCAGAAATTTTACCTTGATTTGGACATTCAAACTCTACTTCCAGAGAAGGGGGAGACTTAAATGGCACTACTTCCTCAGATGATAAAGGGCGATCGTCAACTCCACTCCGACGAGGTAAAATTGCCCCATTTGCCACAAAAGCCACTAAATTTTTTTCTGGCAACTGTTTCCGCAACCAATCTGTATCTTCTACAGTTTCTACATGACGGCGACAAGCATCAGCATCTAATTGTTCATATTTGAGACTCCGGTGAACAATATAAGGGATATCATCACAAAGCATTTCTGCTGCTTGCCTACCTAAAATCCGACGACCACCAGCAGGTAATCCTACTATTAATCGGACTTCTACACCCTTTTGATTACCTAATTTTATGGGTTTTGCCCTTTGTAAAGCTGGATTTTCACCGGGAGCAGGTTTAGGAGCTGGGGGAGCTATCTTAACTAGGTATACTGATGTTCGTTCTAGAACTTCTTGTCCCATTTTCGTAATTGCTATCATCCCACTCTTGCCAGTGCCACGACGTCCACTTACTTCGTAGGCCAGTCTGTCAAATTTACGGGTTAGGAAATCTCGTAGGGCCATTTCCCGAATGGGATTTTTATAAAGTTCTGGAGGAAAGCCAGTAACTGTATAAGGCACCTGTACCCGAAGCTTACTAGGGGCGGCAAAGGGGTCTCCCTGAACATAGTCAATAATTAGGGTAAAGTCAGGAAATTCGTAACTACCTTGAATGTCTCTGTAGGCTTTGTAGTTACCGTTGTCTAAGTCTAAGAGTTTCCGCCTGAGAGTTTGTTGATTAGTCATTTTTCAGGTGCCAGATGTCATTTCAGTTATCAGTTATCAGTTATCAGTTCCTCTGGCTGTTTGCGCAGCATTCCGCAGGAAAGTCAAAGGCTTGAAATACTGAAGTTTATTTTTTTATCCCCCTTCAAGGGACAGGAGACCTTATTTTTTGGTCATTATAAGATTTCGTAATTTAGATTTTGTATTTGATGATCTATCTTTATAATCAGTGCCTGTGGGAATACAGAATACTTTATAGATCAGAACATAATCTTTAATCAGTAACCAAAAACCTTACACTAAAATTTGTAATTATGGTCTAATGATAACCATTATTTTCAAAATCGTATAAGTTAATCAAAACTATTAATTATACTTTAGCAATAGTTTAATGTCAAGCATACAAATAGGATAAAAAAATATAAAAAAGATTTTACTACTCAGTACAATCAAATGATTTCGTTTGATTTCGTCATACTTAAAGTCAGATAAGGAAATTGAGTATCATATCAAATCGGGTAGCATCGGTGTTATTCAGTATTAAAGATCCGAGTCTATATTGTAGGGGCGAATGGCCATTCGCTCTTATGCATTGTATAACGATCGACGCAATTATATTACTCCGATTTCTCGGGAACCGTAGCCAACGGATTTGATATCAGACAAACAATCAATCCAACTATCTAATCAACAGCAAAAGTGATGGAACAATTCATAGGTCAAGTTTTACACGATCGCTATCGTATCCAATCTATACTTGGTGGTCAAATTGGTCGTAGAACTTTTCTTGCTAATGACTTGCAAACAGATTTGTTGGTTGTCGTTAAGTTGTTGCTGTTCACTCCAGACTTTACTTGGGAACATCTGAAACTCTTTGAACGGGAAACTGAAGTGCTGAAATTTCTCGAACATCCCGCTATTCCTCAATATCTAGATTACTTCAATGTGGAGATGGAATTAGGAAAAGGTTTTGCCTTAGTTCAAACTTATATTGAGGCTAAATCTTTATCCGACTGGATACAGTCTGGTCGTACCTTTAGCGAAAATGATATCAAAGCGATCGCCAAAGAGCTATTAAAAATTTTAGATTACCTGCATAGTCGCCAACCACCTGTTATTCATCGAGATATTAAACCCAGTAACATTTTATTAGTTGACCGCAGTGGTCATAGCATTGGGCAAGTTTACCTGATTGATTTGGGTTCAGTTCAAACAGCAGTACATGGTGGAACCAGGACAATTGTTGGCACTTATGGCTATATGCCACTTGAACAATTTGGGGGAAAAACTACACCTGCTTCAGATTTGTATGCTTTGGGAGCAACTCTCATTTATCTGGCAACCGGACAACATCCCGATGAATTACCTCAAGAGCAGATGCGTATCAAGTTTGAGGAATGGGTTAATCTCAGTCCAGATCTGATCGACTGGCTGAAATCAATGACAGAGCCAAGTTTAGATTTACGGCTGAAATCAGTAAAACAAGCATTAGAAGCTCTAGAAACATCTATCCTCCCAAAAAATCAGTTGACTGCCGTTACTAAACCTGATGGTAGTAGAGTTCAAGTTACGAAGACTGGACAAATGTTGGAGATTGTTTTTCCGCCACGGGGTTTCAATTTAGAGCTAATCCTTATCATTTTGTTTGCATTTCCATGGTATTTCGTTTTTGGCAATGGGTTTATTGTAAACTGGAATTCTGGTGATTGGTTATCTGTTCTATTTACACTTTTTTTCTTCCTAACAGGTCCGGCAATGACTTGGACAATTATCTCGATTTTATTTGGAACAATTAGATTTTGTATTACTCAATCAAAGATTTCTCACTCTTTGGAAATATTCGGGTTGAAGTGCTGGCAATCAACTGCACCTCGACATAAGATTACACAAATTGAAATCACCCCCTCATATATAATAAAAGAGAGCGAAGGAGGTACTCTTTCAGTACCTCCTTCGCTCTCTTT
>NZ_JAAHGT010000425.1 GCF_010672385.1 Okeania sp. SIO2F4 | reverse complement strand
TCCCAGAATTAATCAACAGATGGATTGACTGAAAACATTGAAATATCCAACGTAACGTTGGTCTATTTGTGGGACGACCTAATTGATTTTTCACAGTAGATTTCTGTCGTTTTAAAGTTTGACGTAATTGACGTTGAGCTAAAGTATAGACCAACAAACACAAGCCCATAATTAACCCTAAAGCTTCAATTCTCTGGGGGGATTTGAGAAAGACGCTATCAGTTAGAAAGAGAGGGTATGCGCAGAAACCTAAAACCTCTTTCTACTGATTGCTGCTCTTTATATTTAGACAACATTTCTTCTGTAGTTAGTGCAGCAGTATCTAAAACATTTGTGGCTAATATAAATTTACCTGCTCGTTTTTTTTCCGGCTCAACTTTTTCTGTAATATGGGAAAGCTTTTAAAGACTTAGAGACTGTTTGTAAAAAAAAGCTAAAGATGGCCATGAAGAGGTATTTAAGGTAGGAAAATAAAAAATCAGTGATGAGTGTCAAATCAATGTCCCGAAAATCTTATGCCAGTGACCTAAGCGATTCCCTCCGGGACGCTACGCGAACGCGAGTGGGAACTACTAGAACCTTTGCTACCGAAACCTCGCGCGTCGAGGGCCAAAACCAAACGCTAATCTCAGAGAAGTAGTTAATGGTATCTTCTATATCCTTTATTCTGGTTGTCATTGGCGTTCTTTGCCCCATGATCTACCACCTTGGCAAACTGTATCAACTAAATGTACGTAAATGGCAACGACATGGTGTTTGGGAGGAAATAAATCATACTCTACGGCGAGAAACAAGAATACTTTAAACACGATACCCAGAACCTACTACAGCAGTTGTCGATTCGTATGGCGGTAAAAACAACGGCAAAAAGCGCACCGCCCGCGCTGAGGTTTTCTCAGCGTAAGGACGGAGCAAGCAGGGGGGAGGTATATGGCTATGATGGTGGTAAAAAAGTAAAAGGCCGTAAGCGTCATATCTTGGTTGATACTCAAGGGTTACTAGTAGGGGTACTTGTCAGTGAAGCAAATATGGGAGAACGCTTGGGAGCTATGGCATGGGTCATGGAACAGGCTGATAATATTTCTGGCATAGAATTAATTTGGGCTGACTCTGGTTATAGTGGACCGAAATTTCAGCTAGCGTTCGCGGAGCGTTGCGTCAGCAGTATCGCACAGCTGATTTCAGCACAAGTGGCAATAATCAAGCGCAACAGTAAAGAATTTGAAGTCTTGCCCAGGCGATGGGTAGTAGAGAGAAATGCATGCATGGCTACTTCACAACCGACGCTTAGTTCTCGACTATGAACAACTACCAGAGATTAGTGAAGCTCTGATTTACACTGCAATGATTAGATTAATGTTAAGAAGGCTTGGTGCTAAAAAATCTGGCTGTTCTTAAGATTTGTTTGACAAACAGTCTCTTAATTGATGAGGGATTTCATCATTATAGCCAATGGCAAAAAAATCAAGAACATCATGTTTATCGTCACTGGGCTGTTGGATTTAAACACAAGGTAGAGTTGACCATCAAACAATGGAGTAACAAGGCAGGTTATGAAGCGGGAAAACTATTACGAAGTCTCAAACTCAAAGCAGATAAATGGTGGTATTTTCTCCATCACCGAGAAATTCCTCCTGATAATAATCTTACAGAACGGTCATTAAGCCTGGCTATCACCAAACGAAAGGTAAGTGGTGGCTCCAGAAGCATGACCAGATTTCAATACACAGCGTGCTTTATTGACTGTGGTACAAACCTGTCGTCGCCAGGAACGTTCTGTCATTGGTTTCTTTGAGCAGTCTTTAAAGGCTAACTTTACAGGCGATCGCCTATCAAGTCTTTCTTTGATTCCTACATCTCATACCTGAATTATGAAGATCAAGGATTGGTAGATACTAGAAGCAGCGACATCGCTTTCACCTGAATTCTTACCTTGAGTCTAAGTGAACTGTATCTGTTTCTAGTTAATAAGTTTCTACTGCTTCCAACACTAAAGACATAAAAATTTCACTTAATCCTTTTTGATACAGTTGGTCTAATACTCTACCCAATTTATCATCATTAAAATACTCTGCTTTCACCCCTGGTCCAATTCAATGTTCTATGGCAATTCCAAAAAAAAAAATCTGTTAAATAAATATAGTGGGGATGAAACTCATCCTAATCCATTCAAGACCATTCCTTTAACTACCTGACCTACTGTAACTTTTTCTGTTGCTTTTTCTCCAATTAACTCATTTATCTTCCTTTCTATGCCTATCTCATCAATTATTCCTGTTACCAATCCTAAGTGGTCTAAATTGCTTACTTCTACTGATATTTTTTACCCTTTTTTCTCACTTTCTTCTGGAGAATGATATTACCAAATGACAGTTCCAGATTTTTTTTGATTAAGTCTAAATACTTACTCAAATTTTCTCGCTGTTACATACTACATTTTGTCGTGCGGAATGTGGGCTTCAAGGCACTTATGCAGAAGGCAGAAGCGGTGATCTCCCGCGGGGTGCGTCTTACGCAAGCGGTCAGATCCCGCGACGACCTTAGCGTTTCGGCGCTTGAGCCGACATGAAAAGCGCACTTCGGAGCTCCTCTGCGCATAGGCAGCTCCTCTGTTAGCGCAGCTCCTCTGTTTGCGTAGCATTCCGAAGGAAAGAAGGCAAGAGGCAGCTCGGCAAGTCGCAAGCGGTCGGAACCCGGCGTTAGCGGAGCTGCTCTGCAAGAGCGGGGTCTCCTCGCCATGGGAACGCCGACCAAGAGAGGGACGCACCAAGAGAGGGAATGCTGAGCAAGAGAGGGAATGCGCACTCGTGTGAGGCAGAAGCAATGCAAGTCAACATTTTGGAAAACTGCTATAATGTGGGATGAATTAGGAGGATGTCAATGTTGATCCCTAGCAATTGTAAAGCTATTTTACATTTTTTTAAGTCAGACCTAAAATCGGTAATGATAGAAGTAGGGAGAAAAGCTAAGGCTTCCCTAAATTAATTGACTGGAGGTGAAAGTCATGGTTTTAATTGCACCACAGGCTAAACAATCAACATTAACCCACAAATTCAATCAACAACTTATGAGTTATAAAGTTTCAGAAAAAGAGGCTACTATAAGTAACCTTAGAGCTTGTCAAGATGAAAAAATAGTAGCAACTTTTTTAGCAGAACTACCTACAGTTTTAGCATCTCTAGAAAGTATTTCGGAGAAAAAGGATTTCAGTAAATAATCTGAATAAGTGTGAGTAAAAAATGAGATAAAATTTCTTTTTGATTAAAGTTATTTTGCAACATAGAGTCAACATTAATCCCAAGAAATTACCAGATTTTATCAGAAAATTGTGAATCTTTGAAAAGTCTGGTATTTCTGTATTTTGTAATAGATATGGCAGGTGGGTCTTGCCTATCTACAAGTACAGATTAACTTTTGCCTCTCTTGAGAATTTAAAATAAATCAACCTTATGAAGGTAAGTATTTATACTATTTTGTCAAAAGAATGTTACGAATAATAAGCACTATTAAAAGACTTGATCTGAAATATCTATTTGACGAAAAAGATAATTTACGACATAAAAAATGGTATCAAACCTATTAATTCTGACTCCTGACTCCTGATTTCCCCTCCCAGGAGGGGTTAGGGGTGAGTTGACTTATAAGAAATAGCCTAGCTATTTGTAGCAAAAATTTATCAATTTGGTATTAGATGTCAGCTATCAGCTAATTACCTTTTTTAGAGGAATTATTATAAACAGGACTTACACAAAGACACTATATATAGCGCCTACTAATTTAGGCGATTGCTGGCGCAAATCTCCGCTAACGCTTAAAAAATCAAGGGCGATATAGCTGCCGCACTTACTCCGCCAACGCCTCAAGATTTTGGCCATTGTTAAAACAAGGGTAAAAAACACCTATCAAATAAAAATAGCCCTGAATTTTATTGTGGGGTTCTTCAGTTCTTGTATCAGATAATCTGAGAGTAATTCATGTTTGACTTTATAGATAGTTTTTCCTATTTTCACTGCTAATCTTTTTTAAAAAATTCCAGACTAATATGGCAGAGGCTATATGATTTTTTTGAATTTGACTGATACGAAATTGACAAAATTCTCTACCTGTTATAATTGCTTGATTTCTCTGTGAAACTCTTCTATCTTCCATCTGGTTTGATACTCAAATTATACAGGATAAAAGCGAAGATTGATCTAAGTCATTAGTTACAATATATTCTGTTCTGTTGGTAGAAACATTTGCCCGTATGGAGCTTAACTTTCTTATCTCTTGGAAATCCTTTAATGTTAATTATTTTACCTGATATTTTTTCTGAGTCATTCCAACTTAATTCCCCAATATTTTTATATTTCTCTACACCACTAGTGTCATCTACTAGACGATTGATTTTTAAGGGACATTCAACAATTAATAATTAATAATTAATAATTAATTATTACCTCTTCTTATAACGGATAGGATTGACATTCAAGGATTTTTTTTTCTTCTCTTGGTTGATTGGAGGCCAGCGAGGAGACCTCCCCATCCCATCCTACAGAATGCTCCGCAAACAACCGCTCTCTTGGTCGATTGGAGGCCAGCGAGGAGACCTCGCCATCCCATCCTTCGGAATGCTCCGCTTGCCGACCGCTTTTTCTCCATGAATGGAGAGGCTTTATACCTTAAGAGTTCGGTAATATATTTTTCCTAAGTTATCTACCAATGCCATTAATCTTTGTGTTGCATACCAATTGTCCATCAATACAGTTTTAAAGGGTAATTTATTCTTATTTACCACATTTAATATCATTAATCAAGATAGTTAAAGTTCATATTTTTAGCTCAAATAAAAAATGATATTATTCTATAACAATTAGAGTTTTTTGGCTAAATTTATTTAGATAGAGTCATGTCTAAACTAGGAAAATAAACTATATTTACTGTCTTTGCGCAGGTTATGAATTTTGTTGTTCAGGCGATATAGCTGCCGCACTTACTCCGCCAACGCTAAGGGGAACCTAATAAAGAGAACCAATACCAAGATAGCATTAAAGTTTAACACTATAAATAACACCCTTGCATAAGTCCCGATCAAGAGATTGAGAGAAAATTATCTGACTACAAATCCCTAAAAATTATTCTTATTTCCCATCTCCTAATCCTAACGCTCTAATTTAATACTGTTTGCTGACTGTTAATAGCTAAATACTTACCGATGAAGTTTTATTTGGCTTCAGACCAAACTCCAGAAAAGATATTTTTCACGGCAATTGTAATTCGTTCGATATCTTCTTTTAAAAGTGGCGGCCAGATAACTCTTTTTCGTCTACCTGCTTCAAATAATTTCAGGCTTTCTATTGCTAATAAATATAATCCGGCAACTAATTCTCGGTCTAGAAGGGGGTCGCCTTGTAATGTTTCAAAAGAAATTTTTAGAGCCAACAAAATGTTAGTTACTTGACCTGGAATCGGAGGTTTGCCTTGGTCGAGACGCATGAGAAAAGCATCGGGATTAATTTTTGTTTCTAGGGCAGTTCCTTGGTCAATGAGAAATTGACGGGCGGTTTCGTAATCCATATTAAAAAAATTTAGTAGTTTTGACAATATTCCCATTTGATAACTGAGGATAGCTAAAAGAATTATAGTAATGTTTCCCCTTTAATTTCTGCCTCCTACTGGTTTTGCCGTTTTTGTCTGGTAAGGCACAAGTTATCCATTGTTGTTTGTACTCCTTGGATAACATCTTGTAAAACTTGGGAGTGTATGGATTTGTATTCAGGAAATAGTTTTTTGGTTTGTGCGCTTGTCTGCTAGTTGAACAGCCTCCCACAAAATATAACCATTGACTATATTCAGATGTTTATCCCCTTTCTTAGTTATTGGATTACCATTACTGTCTTTTTTTCTACCCCATACGTGTGGTAATATTTCATAAGTTTTTACTATTCCTATTCTGGGTAATTTGATATAGTTTCCTTTTAATATTTTAATTGTTCCTTCTAGATAGAAACTATCTTTTTTCCCTTTTTTATTAAACTTAGGAAAACCATGTTTTGGAATAGTTAAAAAATTTTTAAATGCCCTTTCTAAGTTTCTTAATGCTTGCCCTGCATTTCTCACAAACTTTGCGATTATAGTCGCTAAAAACCTTGTATAGCAAGCATTTAACCCTGCTTAAAAGAGATAAAAAAAAAACACACTGTTGAAAACCTTATTCTGTATGACTTTGAGTAGATAAGGATTTTGATAAGTCAAACTTATTTTGTGAGAAATCCGGGTTGCCCAAAGGGCACACTTTGAGACTTCATAATACCAGGGATTTTGACTTTTTACTTCAGCTACCAAACGCTTATGTAAAGTGATAACACTCAGTCGTTTCTTAGTGGTACTTACACAATTTTTCAGCCCAAATATAGCCTTAACTCTCTTTATGAGAGACAAACAGGTCTATATTGTTCCTTAACCAATCAAAAAAACGGAAAGATATGGCTGTACGAAAAGCTTCTAATGCTTCAGTATAATGTCTTCAAAGGTTTGTTTGCCCATTGTCTTTGTCACCCTCGAGTTAACTTATGCCAAATGATGAAAGTATAAGCACGATCGGACCTAGATCAAATGGCTCTCCAGGCTCCATTTATCTCTAACTTGATATTCTTTTAACCCCAACCATCATAATTGCTTCTCGGTAAAAAACCTCTATCCAATTTCTGTGTGAGTAAGTATTTACCATCCACTCAGGTGTCACTTTTGACGGGTCAACATTGGTATCGGAAATCATCAATTTCTGTTGCCTGTGCTACAGAACTACCATTGATAACGCCCTGCAAAAGTTCTTTCTCCTTCTAGGGGTGAGACTGACCCTTTGAATGTAGCTACAAAAACTGTTTTTGGTTTTTCTGTGTTGAGGAGCATTGGTTGAAAATCCTGTGTTTACAGGCTTAATGCTAACTCCTCCAAGGATTTTTCTCCTTTTATGACTAGCTCGTTTTTGATGATAACTTTCCGATTTTTTGCTACTCCTCCTAAATAATTTAGTTTTCTTTCTTCTCGTTTTTTCACAAATGCTGTGTTATTACCATAACCTGCATCAATCAGGACAATTCCGGGACGAGCACCTCTCGAGAGAGTACGCTCAATTAACTCCATTCCTATATCTGGTTTTTTGTGAAATAATTTATCTGTTTTACCTTCTGGTAATGAACTTGAATGTTGATATAACTCTATGTCTCAAGGCCTACTTTTTTTCCCATCATAATAGTGTGTTGTTACACTCACTATTCCATGATCTGTTTTACCGAAAAATTAATAATTAAATAATTCGCGCCTTGAAGCCTCCCCTTGGATAGGGGAAAACAAAGAAAATATTCCTTATATTCAATTCCCGAATGGTTAAAACCTTCTTGTAATTATCAAGTTCGCAATTATCCATTATCCATTAATGAACGATTTCTCCAATGTCTTGTCGGCCTACTCCCGATGTCAAATTACCACTTTTTCGATGGCCTGAATCATCTCAAATTCAGCTAAATCCTCTTCGGAATTTGGTTTGAGAGTATTGATTTATAATTTCTATACGACGATGATTAATTTTACTTGCTAAGAAATGATGTAATCGATTGTCAACTACTCCAATGGAGTTATTGGCGATGTTCGTGATAGGTTTTTCCTCTCGCTTTCCCCTAATCAACCTCCTAAATAATGTCTGAAACCTGTTGTTTGGGGTGGATTTGGCCAACAATCATCAAACTTTTTACACCATCTTTGAAAGCAAGGAGGCATAGCTGTAGGAGTTGTTTCCTTGATCGCCATGATATTTTTGAAGTAAAATCCTTGGTTGACAAGCATTATAGACTAATTTTGCTCATTAAGTTGTGTAAGTCCCA
>NZ_JAAHGT010000424.1:6325-7866 GCF_010672385.1 Okeania sp. SIO2F4 | reverse complement strand
AAGGATGTACCCATGAAAAGGGACGCTTAGGAGAGGAGCCGTGTGAGGTGAAAGTCTCACGCATGGTTCTGAAGACGAGCAGACCCCATAAAGGATTACCCGGAAATGGGTTTGCTTAGTTCAACAAGTCAATCATAAGGAGTCAAACACTATGATTAAACTCACATTCCATAGGTCAGCTTGTAACATTAAAAGTAGTATAAAAATCGGTAACTGGCTAAGTATTTATACTATATAGATCGTATTCATTGACCTTTCTTATGGGTCAAATTCTCCGGAAAATCTTAAAAAGCAGTCAGCACTCAGCACCTCAGCACCTCAGCATTAGGACTTTTTTTACGCCCTCGTCGGGGATTTCAACCCCGACTCAACCTTCCGGTTTATAGAAACCGGGGATTTAACCCAAGGTCAAAAAGCTGAATTTCGCAGTTCCTCCGTAGGAGGCTAGCTGAAATGCTGATAGCTGATAGCTAGTTAAGCATAAATACTTAATTATTTACTCCTATTGACCACCATGATTTTCTCCTGACTCCTGTAGGGGCCTTTTGCTCCCCAACATGTTTGCACAGCATTCCGTAGGAAAAAGCGGAAGCTCTGCGTCAGCAAATGACCATTCGCCCCTAGAACTCCTGAGTCCTGATTTTTTATACTACGTTTTGAAGTTCGGAATGTAGGATTAAAGATTAAAAAAACTCCCCTGGAAATAAACTATCCCTTATAAGGAACTCCTAAAAACCTTGTGGGAGGGTGGGAAGAGGGGGAAGAGGGGGGATTCATTAATTGATAATTGATAATGGATAATTGATAATTACAAGAAGGTTAAAACCTTTCGGGAATTGAATATTGGGAAATTCAAGAGCACTTTTCTCTTTTGGGAGATTTGATATGGCGAGGTTTCCTCGCCATCCCATCCTAAGGTCATGCTCCGCTTTCCGACCGCTTTTTCCCCTATCCAAGGGGAGGCTTCAAGGCGCGAATTAATTAATTAATAATTCGGTAAGAATCTTGGGGTGCATTTCTCACTTCTTTATGTCTAATTCAATACACTTTTCTGAGAAAAAAGCCTTTCAAATGACTTATACATAACTTCTCTTTTTTGTCTACGTTTTATGTTAAGAAAGATGTTTATAAAGCATAGCTTAAAGAGGGAGGTTTGAGATCTTATTTTTTGGTCAGTTGTACTACATTAATCTTGAATATGCTGTAAGTAGTTTAAATTAGGAACAGCTTATCTACCTAATTGCAAAACTTATTAATAATATGGGATTTATGCAGAGCAGAAAAATTATCAAAGTCAGTTTAATTAATCTCCTTTTATTAGTAGCTATATTAAGTTTGGTTGAAGGTCTATCTAGTATATTATTGCTGTTTGATAAAATTAGTAAAGTTCAACCAATGAGTGAAATACGCCACACTCAATATGATGAATTATTAGGATGGGTGAATATTCCTAATGTGGATATTCCAAATATGTATGGTGAGGGGATATATTTTCGGACAAATTCTCAATCATTCAGAAACAATGAAGACTTTTCTATTAA
>NZ_JAAHGT010000424.1:0-6225 GCF_010672385.1 Okeania sp. SIO2F4 | reverse complement strand
CTCAATATGATGAATTATTAGGATGGGTGAATATTCCTAATGTGGATATTCCAAATATGTATGGTGAGGGGATATATTTTCGGACAAATTCTCAATCATTCAGAAACAATGAAGACTTTTCTATTAATATTCCCTCTAATAAAATTAGGATAATTTGTTCTGGGGATTCTTTCACAATGGGATGGGGTGTTAGTAACGATCAAACATGGTGTGAATTATTAACATCTATAAATCAGCGTTGGCAAACTATTAATATGGGTCAAGGAGGATATGGTGTTGACCAAGTTTATTTATGGTACAAACGTGATGGTACTAAGTTTGAACATAACATTCAGATATTTGCTTTTATTACTGATGATTTTTTGCGGATGCAAAGTGCAAAGTTTTTTGGTTATGGGAAACCATTATTGTCTTTAGAAAATGGCGAGTTAGTTAATCATAATTTTCCTGTGCCTAGAGGTTCTTTTTTATTTCCAAAAATTACACAAGGTAGCAGATATATTCAAGAGTTAAGATTTTTAGGTCTATGGCAAACATGGTTTCCGAGAAAGCTGGAAACTTATAATCAATATGTTGCTCAAACTCCTGCTATAGCTGTGAAAATATTTGAGGAGTTGGCAGAAATAAATAGAGAGAAAAATAGTAAGTTAGTCGTGGTTTATTTACCTATTCGTTCTGACTATTATGGAAATGAATCTGATTTTTGGCGACAATATCTACAGGTAGAGTTAGAGAAACGCAACATAATCTATATCGATCTAATTGCTGAATTTAGAAAGAGAATGCCTAATGAAAAAGTAGAAACAGCATTCTTGGGAGGTGATGGGCATTATTCTGTATTTGGCAATGAATTTTTTGCTAATATTTTGTATGAGAAGTTGTTGTCTTTGCCCGAAGTTGGAGTTATTTTACAAGATTAGGGAGTAGGGAGTAGTTAGGAGAAATGGCGTAAGTATTCAGCTCTCAGCTCTTTAATGAACAATGTAGTTCGATAGACTTTTATCTATGTAGACTTTTATATATATAGTCATTTTAAATAAGAATTAAACAGTTTTTTAGCTGAAACCCTTTAACAGCAAGAAACCTTGGTCTCAATCTCAACTAAAATGACTATACTTTTAATTCTTTGAAGCCTCTTGATTGCTTTTGCTTTTTCCTCTTTTAAAGGTAATGAAGCTGATAGCTGATAACTGAGTGCTGAATGGTTACGAAATCAATTAATGAACATATTTCTTTATATCCAAAACTCTAATATTTATGATAAATCTCTAATGTTTATGATAAATCATAGTTTACATCATACAAAAAAAATTATCAAAATTGTTTCGATTAATTTGATTTTAATTGTGGCAATATTGAGTTTAGTTGAAGGTCTATCTAGTATCTTATTGATGTTTTATAGAATCAGCAAAATCCAACCAAATCCCGCACATCTTTACGCTCAATATGATGAATTATTAGGATGGGTGAATATTCCTAATGTGGATATTCCAAATATGTATGGTGAGGGGATATATTTTCGGACAAATTCTCAATCATTCAGAAACAATGAAGACTTTTCTATTAATATTCCCTCTAATAAAATTAGGATAATTTGTTCTGGGGATTCTTTCACAATGGGATGGGGTGTTAGTAACGATCAAACATGGTGTGAATTATTAACATCTATAAATCAGCGTTGGCAAACTATTAATATGGGTCAAGGAGGATATGGTGTTGACCAAGTTTATTTATGGTACAAACGTGATGGTACTAAGTTTGAACATAACATTCAGATATTTGCTTTTATTACTGATGATTTTTTGCGGATGCAAAGTGCAAAGTTTTTTGGTTATGGGAAACCATTATTGTCTTTAGAAAATGGCGAGTTAGTTAATCATAATTTTCCTGTGCCTAGAGGTTCTTTTTTATTTCCAAAAATTACACAAGGTAGCAGATATATTCAAGAGTTAAGATTTTTAGGTCTATGGCAAACATGGTTTCCGAGAAAGCTGGAAACTTATAATCAATATGTTGCTCAAACTCCTGCTATAGCTGTGAAAATATTTGAGGAGTTGGCAGAAATAAATAGAGAGAAAAATAGTAAGTTAGTCGTGGTTTATTTACCTATTCGTTCTGACTATTATGGAAATGAATCTGATTTTTGGCGACAATATCTACAGGTAGAGTTAGAGAAACGCAACATAATCTATATCGATCTAATTGCTGAATTTAGAAAGAGAATGCCTAATGAAAAAGTAGAAACAGCATTCTTGGGAGGTGATGGGCATTATTCTGTATTTGGCAATGAATTTTTTGCTAATATTTTGTATGAGAATTTGTTGTCTTTGCCCGAAGTTGGAGTTATTTTACAACAGCAGTAAGCATATTCAAAAATTAAGCTTTTTCTTTATATTGCAAAAATTGTTTCCTCTAATCGGTTGTAATATTTTGGTGGTAGGGGCATCTATGCGAATCGCCATTAATATTTTAGACATCTACTCAACTAACATTTTTACCTTAATCAAAGGTATTTTTCTGTGGCAGTTTAGAGATTTTACTTGAGTAGTTGATTGCCGGTAGTACACTACCACTACAATATTTATTTTCATCGACTGGGGGTATCATTAAGATATACTTTAATCAATCTCAGAACTATTATTTTCGAGGACTATAGATTTTGGAAACTTATGAATTTGATGTGGTTATCATTGGCGGTGGTCCAGCGGGGTGTAGCTGTGCCCTGTATACTTCTCGTGCAGATTTAAAGACAGTGATTCTCGACAAGAATCCAGCAGTGGGAGCACTCGCGATTACCCATAAAATTGCCAACTATCCGGGAGTAGCAGGTGATATTAGCGGGAGTGCGTTACTAGATGAGATGCGAGAGCAAGCTATCTCTTTCGGAACTACATATCAACGAGCACAGGTGTTTGGTATTGATGTAGAAGGGTCATACAAGAAGGTTTATACTCCAGAAGGAACATTTGTAGGGCGATCGCTTGTCCTAGCTACAGGCGCCATGGGTCGTACATCTTCCCTTAAAGGCGAATCAGAATTTTTAGGTCGGGGCGTAAGCTACTGTGCCACTTGCGATGGTGCATTTTATCGTCAAAAAGAGGTCGCTGTTTATGGACTTAATCCAGAGGCAGTCGAAGAAGCTCACTTCCTAACCAAATTCGCATCTACTGTTCACTGGTTGACAAATAATGAACCACAGGGGGAAGACGATCATGTTCAGGTATTGCTGAGTCAGCCAAATGTAAAGCATTGGAATTTTACTCGCCTGACTTCGATTGAGGGAAATGAGTCAGGGGTCACGAGTATTTTGATGAAAACTAGAGGAGAATCGGAAGCAACTTCTTTGCCAGTCGAGGGGGTTTTTGTCTACCAAAGTGGATCGAGACCGATTACAGACTACATTGCTAATCAGATCGCATATAGCGAAAACGGCGGTGTTAAAGTCGATGAAATGATGGCAACCAATGTAGACGGAGTTTGGGCGATTGGCGATATTCGGAATACACCATTTCAGCAGGCAGTGGTTGCAGCAGCAGATGGCTGTATAGCAGCAATGGCTATCGATCGGTTTCTCAATCAACGCAAGGGAATTAAGCGAGATTGGGATCATTCGTAGCTGCTATAATCTTTCTTTGAAGTATCGATCTGTTTAGGATTATGGACAATCATCAACGCCCTGAATCTTTGTCAATCCAGGAAATCTTAGGAAGACCTCTAGAAGCGCTAGGATGGAGTCCTCTGTTTCACTTCCATCCCAGCGATATCCATCGGATGCCAGATTCTCTTCCTGGAGTTTACCTAGTTCGTTATCGAGACGATCCGAAAAAGCTGAAACCATTTTCAATGCTTTATGTGGGAAGAGCCGATCGCTGCCTAAAAAGTAGTCTTACTAATCAGTATTTAGGTAAAGATAATGAATCTTTACCAGTTTTTGTGGAAGCAAATCCGTCAGGAGTTTATTTTCAGTATCTCTGCTGCAACGATTGTAGGCAAGTTGAGGCTTATTTGATTGTTGCTCTGGACTATCCTTTATGTAATTGACTGTGTATTTGTTTTGCTCAAAACCATTTTGCTGCTTATGTCTATTCAAGGGCAAAAAAAACCTTGCAGTCCGATCGCCGATCTTATAGGGTGCGTTAGGTCAAAGCTTTAATGCACCATCATTGTATCTAACATGGCATTATACCAATTTGATAAGTGTTTGCTACAAATAGTTATGGTATTTTTTAGGAGTCAGGAGTCGTAGAGGCGATTTGCAGTTGCGAAGCATTCCATAGGAAATCCCCGTACAGGAGTCAGAATGAATAGGTTTGATATACTTTTTGATATCGTAAATTCTCTTTGTGCAACAAAGCCAATTTTATGTAAAATATGAATGGTATAGCGCTAGAGAATAGGGAACAGTAAGTTTCAAAGGGTTTCAGAATTTATAAATGTCCTAACCTTAATGCGTAACGCTATAGTGCTTATTATTCGTAACATTCTTTTTTTATACATGGTATTAGAGCGAATGTGAAGGCAAAAGCGTCGGACCTAGTTCTCAAATAGTCTCACACCACTCAACTTCAAAGATACTAAGTGGCTAGATGTTTCAATAATTAATAATTAATAATTAATAATTAATAATTACCTCATAAGTTAGATAGTCGGTAGTCCTGCATAGTAATGGTCAAGTACAAATTGTGGCATTATAGTGATGTATGAAATTCCAGATAGCTCCAATATGATTACTTAATTTTTTAGAAAACGATAAAGTTTTTCGTACTAACCGTCCGATACGTTGTCGCATGCTATTGTTAAACCTTTCTATATAGCTTGTTTTTCCAGTCTCCTTGCCCACAGCTTGATGTCGCATTGATGGTAGTATCATCTCGTAAGCTTCCCAAAAATCAGTGTAGCAGACTGCACATTGACGATAGACTTCTGGCAAGAAATACCAAAGATTTTGAGCTGATTGTTTAGAGCGATCGCCAATATATGCTCCCACAATTTCACGAGTTTCAACATCCATTGCTAACCAAATCCATTGTTTATTACTTTTGGCACCAACAAATGACCACATTTCATCCATTTGAATTGTCAGTTTGCCAATTTTTTTTTACGAACCTCAACCTGTTGAGGAACCTCGTCATACTTCTGGTTAACGTAAATCTGCAACCATCTTTCTGAAACACCCGTTATTCTGGCGATCGCTGCGGCGGCTAATCTTTCTAGCAACATTTTATCAATCATGATTCTTGTTGCTTCATTGATGGGTCCTCGGCTAGGATTTTCTACAAACTGTCGCCCACAATGAGTACAACGGAAACGAGGTTTACCATAGTGGGTATGTCCATATTTAATGATTTTAGTAGACTGGCACTCAGGACAATTCATCTCCACAAACTTAACTTTATTACCCTATTTGAATATATTACCATTACTATGCAGGACTACCAGATAGTCTAACTAAAAAATATCGCAAGCAGTGCGTTGCGTGGCAATAGTGCCCGCACCCATCACATCCGCGCGCGAATCCAGGGTGTTTTAACCCCTGGAGACATCAAATGTACATAAGCAGTTACTGGAAATTTGATCGTACAGAAGAGCAGCACAGAATAGATAGGCGAATTTACTTAGAGACACCTCTATTTATTCAGATTTTATGGAAAATAATAACGAGGTTTCAGAAGTTTCGGTTTCTTAAAAGATAACATTAGGCAATCAGTTGAAACTGCAAATTATATCAAATCCGGTTAAATAACCTCAGTAGTCAATAGTCGTAGGGGTGATTCGCGAATCACCCGTACAGTAGAAAATACTCAACCACTTATTTCTAGGGCGTGTCAAGAATTTGAAACTCAACTTCCTAGACTATCCTCGAACCCTGTAGATGCTATTATTGTATGTGCAATTAAACGGATTTGATATTAGCTGTAATAAAAAAGGAACTGGGAACAACGCTGTCCCCAGAAATATTCCATACAGAACAGTATCTACAATTTTGAGAGGAGAATTAAACGAGAGCAGGTGTCTCACTCATACTGGCAGAGTATTTACCGAGGCTGGCAGCACTGTTGCACTTAGCACGGGTTAAAAGCTTCTGTTGAGCCTCAGCTCTCACGGGGTGACAAGCTAGTTGAAAGCTATATATAGAGACGAATTTGCGTTCGGGAACTGAAGAATACTTCAACTAAAATCAAACTCTTATTGAGAATGAATGAGGTGTAGTGCGTTAGAAGAGCT
>NZ_JAAHGT010000423.1 GCF_010672385.1 Okeania sp. SIO2F4 | reverse complement strand
TCACGGAATGCCACCACTTGCGGGTCAAGGTGCTAATCAAGGGTTTGAAGATGCTGCAGCGATCGCTACTTTGGTGGCTGAAATTAACAAGCAAAATCTGTGGGACGATATGACAGCTATAGAAACAGCTTTTAGCAAATATGAATCTTTGCGTCGCCCAATTTTGGAGCACGTTCAACAAGCAAGTTTAAAAATAATATCCCTTTCTTCAGAAGAGGAACAGCGAGAGTACGCTGAAAAACTCTACGATCGTAATATTGCAGAAATTATGGAAACATTCTTGCATTGATGACTCTTACAACTGTTGTACAACATTTTTAGTAATTATCAACATCACTATGAAACCAGAAAACTCCAGTCCAAAAATTGACTATGACGTAGCGATTGTCGGTGCGGGTCCAGTAGGATTAGCAACTGCCCTAGGTTTATATGAACGTGGCATAGAAAATATTATTGTCCTCGACCAAACTCGCGCCTTTCGTAAAGTTGGTCAGGGTGTCGATCTTTTACCCAATGGCTTAAAAGCACTTAAATATACCCATACCCAAGCATACGAAAATATTAAAGAAACTGGTAATAAGCTCAATAACTCAACACAACCAAACCAAGAAACAAAGACAGAAAAAAATCAACCTGTTCCAGAATGGGCGACCAGAAATGTCAACGGGGAGGAAATCCGTTCAATAAAGCTGGAATACGATGAATGGTTTCAGAAGTACGGGGAGGGGAGAGTCTCAATATCTTGGTACGATTTACAAACTCAACTGAGAACACTTTTACCAGAGGAAGTTGTCAAAGCTAATCATCGTTGTGTCAATGTAGTTGCCGAACCAGAATTGAAATGTGTTCGAGCAGATTTCGTTTCTAATCAGGAAGTAGAAACTAACCCCTATGCTCACTGGGATGATAAACAACAAAAGAATCGAACCAGCACTGTAAATTTTTCCCAACTACCCCAATCAGAAATCACATCTATCCGCGCCAAACTATTAATTGCAGCAGATGGAATTAATTCTACTGTCCGCCAAGTAATCTACAAAGACACTCCATGCAGTTTATATAGCAAACCAGAATATTCTGGTGTTGTAGCTATTGCCAGTGGAGGAGTATATGAAATCCCAGAAGCACTCTCACAAGAAATCCAGGATTTGTTTATTCAAGGTTCGCGAGTAGTAACGATTCTCAATCAGCAAATATCGGAAAATTCTACAGAAAACGAAACTCCCAGAATGATCCTATTTTCCCGTCAGTCTGGTCAATATGGATATCTAATCCATGCACCTTTACCTTTGGAGTTATTGGCAGGAAAGTCAGGAAAAGAGTTAATCGATATTGCTGTATTGGAGTTGAAAAAAGCTGACTTTCCAGAGATGATTCAGCAGTTGGTGGCTTTATCCTCCCCAGAACAGATGATGCAACGTCCGTATTATATTCACCGCGCTACTGTTCCTGCTTCCAACCAGCCAAAATGGAATATGGGGCGAGTTGTATTGGCGGGAGATGCAGCTCATGGAATGCCACCATTTATGGCTCAAGGTGCTAATCAAGGACTGGAAGATGCTGCTGTGATGACAACCTTAGTAACTGAGATTAACAAGCAAAATCAGTGGGATGACATGGCAGCTATAGAAACAGCTTTCAGTAAATACGAAGCTTTGCGTCGCCCACTTATGGAGCGAGTTCAATACGCAACTTTGACAAGACTACCTCTTTCTTCAGAGCAGTATGGTCAGGAGTACGCTCAACAAATATACGCTCGTAATTTTGAAGAAATTATGCAAACATTGTTGTAGAAAGAACTATCCTATTTTTCCTAGAGATGTTCAAGAAAACATCTCAACAATTAGTTTATTTACAACAGTTTTAATATTAATCTCTTTTCCCTCCCTTATAATTTTTTGTTTGTAGTTTTGCTCTAGCCCCTCAAATTTTGCTTTTAGGGCTAGACCAAAACTACGAGCCTAATTATCAGTGTTTTACCAGACATAATATTAGTCTAATATAATTTCACCCGAGCATAATTTGTTTGTTTGTAGTTGGGCTTTAGCCCCTCAAATTTTGCTTTTAGGGCTGAAGCCCAACTACGAGCCTAATTATGAGTTTTTTACCAGACATAATATTAGTCTAATATAATTTCACCTGATAATAATTTGTTTGTTTGTAGTTTTGCTCTAGCCCCTCAAATTTTGCTTTTAGGGCTGAAGCCCAACTACGAGCCTAATTATGAGTTTTTTACCAGACATAATATTAATCTAATATAATTTCACCTGATAATAATTTGTTTGTTTGTAGTTGGGCTTTAGCCCCTCAAATTTTGCTTTTAGGGCTGAAGCCCAACTACGAGCCTAATTATGAGTTTTTTACCAGACATAATATTAATCTAATATAATTTCACGACTGGCAAACCTTTTGTCGGAATACTGCTGATAAAACGCTGTCTGATTGAGTATAATTTATACGAAAAAATTAAACTTAAAATCCCCAGTAAAACAGGAATAAAAATAATTTTTACAGGTAAATTAATTGCTATTAATAACAACGCTAAAATTGCTAAAGCTGCTGTAAAATTTTGACAAAAATCTTTGACTTTATCTATCAAAATTAAAGATTTCCGACAACTAGGGCAATGCTTTGTATGTCTGTACCAGCGATCGTATAATTGTTCATCATTTAATTCTTGAAAAGCTGTTTCTCTAATTCCTTGCCATTCAGGTTTACCCCCGGCAAATTCATCTAACCATTTCCGAAAAGTAACTATACCAACATCAGCTAATGAGGGCATAAAATAGGATTTTTTCCAAGTTTTATTCCGTGTTGATTCATTAACAGCTTGGGAGTGCATCATTGATAAATCTTGATTACTTAACTTATTCATGTTACTAGATGAGTGTTGTAACCCAGTTATTAAATACTTTGGTAGTAGTTCAATCCAAAAGTTATGTTTTTTGGGAGCTGCATCAAAAATCAACTTACCAATATGTTTACAATAACCTGGTTTTGTTGGGACAAAATACAACTGAAACAAAGCAGATTTACCATTAGAATATTCGTAAATTGTTGTATTAGAACAGGGCGGGGTAAATTTCCGCGTCGCATCCATATCTTTGTTAAAAATATTGTAACCAGAATGTTTTAAGGTAAAACCATCTTCAGCAGATATTTTTCCCAATACTTCAAAATGTTGCATCGAAATAGCTTTTTCTGGAGAGAAACCAGCAATTCCTTCATGCAAAAATTGACCGTGAGAAGGGTCGAAAGTACTTTCAACAGAGACAGTATAGCTATAGGGAACTTCTGACATAAACCAATCTGTTGAAGAACTATCAAATTTATATTCTGGCATAACAGCAGGCTGTTTTAAAGTAGAATCTTCAACAGCATTAGAACTATTATCCGGCCATACCCAAAGTAATCCTTGTTGTACTTGAGTTGGGTATGTAGTTACTTGCGATCGCGCACTATTACAAGCTGTTTCTAAAGCTTTTTCATCACTCAACATAGGAATATTTGTGCATTTGCCTGCTCCATCAAAACACCAACCATGATGGCGACACATTAAGTCTCCATTTTTATCGATACTTCCTAAAGATAACTGCGCCAATTTATGGGGGCAAGTATCATCCATTGCTATCCATTTTTGCTGCTTGTCTCGCCAAATTACCAGCCTTTTAGCCAGTAAAGTTATTGGGGTTGGATGAGAAGCATCTAGATAACTTATGGGAGTTACTGGATACCATTGTTTAGTCCAAGAAAATTTGGTCATAATGAAATTTACTAATGTATTAAACTACAATTTAATCACCTAACTCTAATCTAGTGTATTTTTCCAATTTAGACAATATATTTGATAAGTTATTGATGATGTTAATATGAGAAATAAATCAAAATATTTCATTAATGGATAATGGATAATGGATAATTACCTCTGGTTGAAACCGTTCTTGATTGAATACAAGGAAATACTATTTCTTTTTTTCCCCTTGAAAGGGGAGGCAGAGTAAGCTGAATTATTTAATTAATAATTAATAATTATTAATTATTCGGTAAGCATTTCCTGCGGAATGCTGCGCCACATGAATGCGCAGCGAAAAAGCCATCAGCCATCGGGTATTAGCTATTAATTCATTGCCTTGACAGTAGGAATTAGTATTGAGAGATTTAAGGAGAATTAAAAGTATTGGAAAAAAACTGACCTTGACCACGAGAAGTGTATATAGCAATTCCCAAAAAGCGTGAGATACAAAATTCCCTGGTTTTAGGGAATAGGGAACACTTAACACTTAACAGGGAATAGGAAGTAGGGAGTAGTAATTCGGGTTCCGTAGGAATAAATAAAGAAGAAAAACAACTGTACCTCCGAGAGCTTGGGAAACGCTATATTCATTATTTATGAAACAGCTAAAATATGACTGCGATCCAGCCTAATACTTACCAAAATATAGCAGTCATTTTTGAGTTGTAATCAGGATTAATAAGTCATAATTTAAAAAAAATTCAGTTATTTACAATAATCTCAGCAATAACACAAAATTTATTACATATTTTATCAAGTTTCTCTTACCTTTAGTCAACAATTTGAGAAACGCTATAATTAATTATACCTAATCGATAAACATTCTATTTCTAGATTTTACTGCCACCTAGCAAATATCTACAAATAAATCTGTTTATTTTGATAATCTTAGCAAATTTATTTTAGGATACGCTCGAATGTAGTAATTGCAAAAATTAGTGTTAAAAATTAATGTTTTTGGCATGGCACTAATTACACAAAAATGCACGCGACAAATTCTACAGGTGTTTTTTTGATAAGGTGAAAAAATGAAAGATATATTAATGAAACGAGCCTGGTTTTCCAACGTACAAAAAGATTTATTGGCAGGCGCTGTGGTGGCTTTAGCTTTAATTCCTGAAGCTATTGGTTTTTCTATTATTGCTGGTGTCGATCCGAAAGTAGGTCTGTATGCTTCATTTTGCATAGCTATTGTTGCAGCTTTTTTAGGTGGGCGACCAGCAATGATTTCTGCAGCAACTGGGGCGATGGCGTTGCTGATGACAACCTTGGTTAAAGATTATGGTTTAAATTATCTGTTAGCAACTACTATTCTCACAGGTATTCTACAAATTTTCCTAGGATGGATAAAACTAGGAAATCAAATGAGATTTGTACCCAGGGCGGTAATGCTAGGATTTGTCAATGCTCTGGCAATATTGATTTTTAATGCTCAGTTGACTCAATTTGAAGATGCTTCTATTTGGGTTTACATAATGGTGGCAGTTGGGTTAGGGATTATTTATGGGTTGCCTCGCTTCACTAAGGTAGTACCTTCTCCTTTAGCTGCTATTGTTGTACTGACAATATTTACGATGGTGACTGGGTTAGATGTCCCCACTGTGGGAGACATGGGAACATTACCCGACGCTTTACCTAGTTTTGCCTTGCCAATGGTACCGCTCAACTTCAAAACTTTAGAGATTATTCTGCCTTATGCTTTAGCGCTTTCCTTGGTAGGGTTACTAGAATCATTTTTAACCGCTAATGTAATTGATGACCTCACCGACACCTCCAGTGATAAAAACCAGGAAGCAGTAGGTCAAGGCGTCGCAAATATTGTTGCTGGATTTTTTGGGGGAATGGCAGGATGCGCGATGATCGGTCAGTCTATGATTAATGTCGGTTCAGGAGGGCGTACTCGACTGTCATCTCTGAGTGCAGGAATTTTTCTGTTTGTTTGTATTATTGTGCTGAATAACTGGGTGGCGCGTATTCCCATGGCAGCATTAGTCGCGGTGATGATTATGGTTTCTATCAGTACGTTTCACTGGAGTTCCATTCGCCATATTCGTCGGGTGCCCAAGAGTGAAACGGCAGTGATGATAACTACTGTATTGATTACAGTTTTGACTCATAACTTAGCTATTGGAGTAATTGTTGGGGTGGCGCTGAGTGCGATTTTCTTTAGTCGTAAAATTGCAGCACTAATTTTTGTTGACTCCTACTTAAAGGAAAATAGTGTGGAGCGTATTTACAGTGTCAATGGTCAAATATTTTTTGTTTCTGTAGAGAATTTTCTCAACTCCTTTGATTTTCGGGAACATTTAGACTCTGTTACTGTCGATCTAACTCATGCTCATTTATGGGATCAATCTGCGGTGGATGCAGTTGATAAAGTTGTGCTGCGTTTTCGCAGACGGGGTATTAAGGTAAATTTGATTGGTTTAAATGAAGCTAGTGCTACTTTGTTAGAACGTTTAACTACCCATTCTAGTAAACAAACAATTTTTAAAGAAGGGCGAGTAATTCATTAGAAGTCAGAAGTCAGAAGTCAGAAGTTAGAAGTTAGAAGTCAGAAGTGACGCAAAATAACCTAATTCTGTCATTGCGAGCGACAGCGTTTGCGGAGCAGTCCGTCAGGATAGCAATCTCGAATTCGTTAAATTTGGATAGTTAAAGAGATTGCTTCGGGGGGTGTTAACTGTTGATAACCGAGTTAATATCAACAGTTCCCCCTCGCAATGACAATTGTGGGCGATCGCCTTTGAGAGATTGCTTCGGGGGTATTAACTGTTATGATAGCAGAGTTAATTTGACATCCTCCCGACGTTGCGCTTACGCGACATGACGAACGCGGGATTCCCTAACATCACTGATAGGGGCTTTCTGCTGCCTCTTTCAGAGGAGCTGCGCTAACATAGCACCTGCCTCCAAGGCCGAACCTCTTTTCGGTCTAAAGGCGCGCTCCTAAAGACTTGCCAGCGCCGCCAAAGGGGGTCTCCCCCATGAGCGACTGGCGCTGACACTGCTAGCCCAGCAGCCTTATTATTTTTACTATAGCATACTATTGTTAGAAGTGCAACATTGATTGGTTTTCCCATGCGACGCTCCCCTACGGGAGAGCGCGGGTCAAGGGCCAACGTTGAGATAAACTATTCCCCCTCGCAATGACAATTTCACCCTAAACTTGACATATTTCAATCCTTCTGGCGAGCAAGATGCTCGCACTACTGATAACTGATAACTGAATTCACCCTTCTCCTTGACAGACAAAACCTGCCCAATAATAAGGATGATTAAACGGTTTTTCGCCCCCTATCAATTTTTTGGCTTCGCTCACTAAATCATAAACTTTCTGACAGTTATCAGCTATTTTCTGCTTTTCCTCATATTCTGCACTCCCTTCTTCAAACTCATCTAATACTGCCTCTGCATCGTCCAAACTCTCCTCCGCTTTTGCCACCGTTAACTCTTTCAATTCCATCTGTGCTTGCCATAACGCATCTGCACTCGGAATATCTTGGGCGCGGTTGCGGTGGTAAAAATATGATAAAATTGTTGTTGCTAAATCATTGACTGCCCACAAACTACTAATAACATTCGACGCACCTGCTGATAAAAAGGCGGCGCTGAGGGTAAAAATATCGTCCGTTAATTCTGAATTTCCTAATGCTGTTTCACAACAGGAGAGAAATAAATCTCCTAACTGCGGGAAACGAATGCTGGCATTCAGCAACTCCCCTAATGTTAAGTCCGTGTCTCCTAGCAATAACTTTGATTCTAATGGCTCGGTTAAATTAGATTTGGCGTGGTGACTGGAGAGTAAACCATTAACTTTCTCTCTCGTCAACAACTGTTTATACTTAGCTTTGGTTGCCTCTTTGCTACCTTTGAGATGGTGTTCGGGGGCGACTCCATAAATTTGTGATACTAATTTGCATTCTGTGGGGGTGTATTTTAAATCATCTCTGGTATTTTCGACGATACCGTAACGTGGTAGGTTTTTCTCTGAATATGGCGCTTGTTGCCGACAAAATGTTAATACCTGGGTGCTGGGTGCTATTCTCACCCGGAATTTATCGCCTAAATATTAGCA
>NZ_JAAHGT010000422.1 GCF_010672385.1 Okeania sp. SIO2F4 | reverse complement strand
GAAATATTAAGCACTCTAGCTATCTTAATCTTTGCTTGTGCATTCACCCTCTTATCTTCAATTCCCGAACGGTTTTAACCTTCTTGTAATTATCAATTATCCATTATCAATTATCAATTAATGAAAAATCCAGAAAACTAATACCAAAGATGTAAGCATTCAGCAGTCAGCTATCAGCTATCAGCTATCAGCTATTAACTTATTATCCTTCTAGGATAATTCAAAATTACGTTTGCGTAGCATTCCGCAGGAAAGAAAAAGGTCACTAGCTAACTGAAGTCAAGTTATTATGTTCACTCATCTGAATGTTGAATGCTAATAGCTGAATGCTTACCCAAAGATTAAAAGGTTAACTACATATTACCGAATAATTAAGGTTTAAAGCCTCTCACTCGCCGTGGAGAAACAAGAAAAAATTTTCATGATTAGTCAATCCTATCCGTTTTCAAGAAGAGGTAATTATTAATTATTAATTGTTGAAATATCCTACAAAAAATCATACAGCAGTTTCCGATTTTCTTATTAATTGTCCTAAATTAATTTGGAATATGCTGTATACTAATGCACTTTTCAAGCGTCACAAATAGCTTCAAACTTATGATATGAAATAATTTTATAAAATTGCTAAAACGTCAAAAATTTCTGTCTATAAAATATGATTTTTGAGAGAAAATGAAATTCTCACAACTCTCTCGGACTTATTACTTGCTTATGTTTCTCTCTTTTGAGAGAAATTCCAGAAGTTAAGGTAATTAGTTAACATCACTATCACAGCCACATCATCAGCTACTCTACAGATAAAATAGAATAATTAAAACCTCTAGTAGTTAAAATAATTAAATAATTAATTTTTTCCTGCCTTTTTATCCCTAAATTTAGATTTTCAACTTTTGTCAGGTTAGGTTGACCGAATATAATAATAGAACTTAATTTAGGCTGAAACTAGCCATTATTTTTATGAATAACCCCATATATCCCGGTCTAATACTCACTGACCGCTATAAAATTATTAAACAATTAGGACATGGTGGTTTTGGACGTACCTACCTCGCGGAAGATAACCACCGTTTCCAGGAACTCTGTGTACTTAAAGAATTTGCCCCCCAAGTTCACGGTAGCTACGCCTTACAAAAATCCCAGGAACTATTTGAAAGGGAAGCAGGTGTACTATACAAATTGCGACATCCACAAATTCCTGGTTTTCGGGAAATGTTTCGCTATAAGTTAGATGGGGAAGGATATTTATTTCTGGTACAAGATTATATAAAAGGTAAAACTTATCGTGCTTTGTTGGAAAACCGCAAACTTCAAGGCAAACTTTTTAGGGAAGCAGAAGTAAAAAAATTTTTACTGCAACTATTACCAGTATTGGAATATATCCATAACTTGGGAGTTATTCACCGTGATATTTCTCCAGATAATATAATTCTGCAGAGTTCAGACAAATTGCCAGTATTAATTGATTTTGGTGGAGTGAAGCAAACAGCAACAAAAGTCGCTTCTGAGTATGCTCACAAAGGAGGCGGTCTTTTACCCCAAGCAACAAAGTTGGGAAAAGTAGGATATGCTCCAGATGAACAAATGCGACTAGGAGTTATTAATAATGACAGCGATCTATATGCTTTAGCAGCAACAGCTTTAGTTTTACTAACTGGAAAGGAACCCTCTTTTTTGATAGATGCTCACAACTTAACTTTTAACTGGCGCAAGGAAATTAGTATTAGTGAAAATCTGGGAAATATATTAGATAGAATGTTAGCTTTTAAACCGAGCGCTCGGTTTAAAAACGCTCGTCAAGTTATTGAAGTGCTGGAAAATGTTCCATCTAGCATAGACTTAGCTACGACCCAAGCACCACCAGACATTGTTTCCACTCCACCTGTTTCTGCTGGTAAACTCTCCAATGTAACCACTATTTCAGCTTCCCAAAATCCTGTTACCACCGATGTTACCCAAAAATCTTCTATTTGGTCAACAATTTTATTAGTATCAGTGACAATACTTAGCATGGGAGGAATAGGTTGGATAGTTGGTAATTTTTGGTTAGAATACGCACCCAATCAAGACACAGTTGTGAATGAGAAACCAGAAAAATTGAGCGATCGCCTCCAACAATTAGGTATTGATGAATCTTTCTTTTTCCCCTTAGTAGATGAATTTTTCTACACTCAGTATCCTCAAAAAAGAGGGCAGACTTTGAGTAATAAAACGCCAGAAGATAAATTATGGCAGTGGCGGTGGTATGCAATAGCCGATAAATTGGCAGACAAACTAGAAACCCTAACTCCAGACACTCGTCGCAGATTAGGCAATTATAGTAAAGATGATATATATCGATGGCGGTCTCAACTAAACAGACTAAATATTAGTAGTGCTGCTTTTAATGATTTGACCGATGCTCAGTTTATTAACTTATTTTCAGAGCAAACCCGTGGTCGAAACCTCATTGGTTTACCAATAGGTCAAGTTTGGCAAGCGATCGCTACTGATACAATGAAAGATTTACAAAGCAGAAAATCCCTAGAAGAAGTTAATTTTGCACGAGGTTCGTTTCGGAAAATTGTCAAGGGTACTCTCCAACCAGGGGAAGGTAAAATTTATCTAGCTTGGTTACAAGCTGAACAAATTTTGCGCGTCAAATTAGAAGCTAATTCTTCAGAAGTTTTATTATCTATTTATCCTCCCAGAAATTATCGCCGTAGGTCTAGAGGATTAATAGAAGATTCTCCAGAAAATCAATGGAGAGGTGAAACAAAAAGATCTGGTTATTATCAATTTGTAGTTGTTTCAAATTCAGATAAACCTGTTGAATATTCCTTAGAATTATTTGCTAGAAATAGAATTAATCGTAGGTATTAGGTCAGCATTTTCTGCGGAATGCGGAGCTAACAGCTATTAGCTATTGATGAGCTGAATGCTTAAAATCATCAACTATCTTGACATTTAAAGAAAAACCATGAGATAATATAGATAAGCATAAAACTATGTACTTAAAATTAATTATTCAAAATCAAGTTACGAGGGTCTATGTTGAAATACATAATTATTGCTTTAATAACCCTAGAATTAGTCTTACTAAGTGGATTAGTCAGAGTCCCAGCTAATGCAACTATTAGAGATTCAGAAATTTTTACTTGGGATTATGCCTCTATAAGTAATTCTCAGGTTGTTTGTAAAAAAGTAAAATTTAATCATACAAATAAGTTGCTACCAGAATCATCAGATATGGAACCTGTAAAGATTAATTCTCAAATAGTAAATGATAGTTATTGTTCTGATTTAACTAAACCTGTTTAATCTTATATTCTGAGAATTAGTTACCAGAAAAAATTGTAGGAATATGTAAGCATTTCCTGCGGAATGTGGAGCTAACAGCAGTCAGCAATCAGCAACCAGCTATTGGTTTTAGTGCGTTCAAAGCTGTATTAATTGAGCCAGAATTTAATCTTACGACAAAAGTCAGCTTTCTTGATTGTAAAGTCTATACTCATTTAAACTCCTTCCTTTTGACTAATAAGATAACTTATGAACTAAGAAATAGTATCAAAGCTATTCCCATACGACTCCTAACTCGGTCCTGCTGACTCAAACAAAAATTCCCTAGCTATTTGTAGGAAACATTTAGAAAATTGGTATTATAGTCATAAACAAAGAGGTAAAAAAATATGAAATATCGTGTCACACTCAATCGTAGAGATATAATAATCGAAGCAGGAAGTGAAGAAGAAGCAGCTAAACAAGCAGCAGCTAAGATTAAAAAAGGGGAAAAAATTAATAATATTAAACAAGTCACATCATCAGAATCTAAATCAGGTTCTTGGTGGGAAATTTGGTTAGATTAAATATCAACTAACTTAAGGAAATATAAAGTTTTGCATTTCTTCTTAAACTTGACGCTAAAGTCGATATATTTTACCGAAAAATTGGGTTTAAAATCTCCCCCTAAAAGAGGTACTTTTTGTTAATTAGGGCTGGCAAATACTTTATTTGTCTGCTATAATTTTGTCGTAGCATTATTAATGATAAAACTTTTCTATGCTCGTCTACAAAATGAAAATGCAAGCCACAGAAAATCATTACAGAAAGCTAGATTCAGCTATTCGTACTGGTATATTTGTGCGTAACAGCATTATCAGAGCCTGGAGAGTTTATTTTTTCTTTATTTTTTCTTCGCAATTCGCAATTAAAATTTCAGTATAAAATTAAACAAAGATGATAATATTTATGAATATCTGAATGTAAAGTATCGTAACAATTACGATCAAAATATTGAGAAATCTTCCCCTAGTTTGACAAGCGGTCTAACCTATAAATTTGAAGTAATATAATGAGGTAAAATGATGAATAATATCCAAAAATATCGGCTTAGTTGCACCCTCACCTTCGGCGACATTTATGGCCAGATTATTGTTTGGTTAATAGTAGTATTCTTGAGTATTGCTGGAGGAGTTGCCCTTTGGACTAGCAGTAACCAAACCTATGCTCTAGGAGCTATTGCTCTAGTCGTGGTCTTGTCTCTACCCTTCCTACTATTTGCTTTTGTAACTACCCTATTAAATCATATTGAAGTTTCTTCAGTAGACCCCAATGAGGAAGAGCAGCTTGAAATGTCAACACCTGGTCAGCAGACAGCAACATCTCTAGGCTAAATATTTTGAGTCTTTATTTCATTTCTTAGATTAATCAAGAATCTAAAAGTGTTAAAAATCTGCCTGCCTAATGACAGGTAGGTTTTTATAGGAATGAGGAATTATAGCGCTATGTGCAAGTTAAAAGTCAAAAGTTAAAAGTAATCTCTGACTGAGTTTTAAGATTTACCAATACTCTAACCTAAATGCGTAGTTCTATATTGATCGGGTTTTATACCAAATCGATCGATTTTTGTGACAAATAGTATAAGCTCTTAAAAAGGAATAAAGAAAGAAGAAAAATAAAGTAACAAATGATCTAATTATGCGCTTTTTTACCATTGGATAAAACTAATTTTCAGACTAAATTTTAATCTGTCTGTTTTAGAGCATTCTTTTTTTGGTAGTCCTGTAGATGTAGTGATATTTATAAGTAAACCCCTTTCACTTTCACGAGTCTAACTGCAAAAATCACTACTTGTACACCACTACCCTTTTTTTAAATTAGTTTCAGCGAATAGAAAAGTATTTTTGTGGAGAATATCAGACAAATTTTTGTCAGAAATTACTTGGCTTTACTTGCTATAAAGTAAGATAATAAAAGAACAAAAATACCTAATATTTAGCTAATGTTAGAACACGACATAATTATAGTAGGCGGCGGTCTCGCTGGAAGTCGGGCTGCTGTAGAAATAGCTCGCAAAAATTCTAGTTTAAATGTGGCGGTCGTTGCCAAAACTCATCCCATTCGTTCCCACTCTGTTGCTGCTCAAGGGGGGATAGCAGCATCTCTCCAAAATGTAGATCCAGAAGATAGTTGGAAAGCTCATGCTTTTGATACTGTTAAAGGTTCCGACTATCTGGCAGACCAAGACGCAGTAGAAATTTTAGCTAAGGAAGCACCAGATGTAATTATTGACCTAGAACATTTGGGAGTATTATTTTCCAGGTTGCCAGATGGTCGTATTGCTCAACGAGCTTTTGGCGGTCACTCCCACAACCGCACCTGTTACGCTGCGGATAAAACTGGTCATGCTATTTTGCATGAATTAGTGAATAACCTCCGCCGTTATGGGGTAAAAATTTATGAGGAATGGTATGTAATGCGTCTGATATTGGAAGAAGGTCAGGCAAAGGGGGTAGTTATGTATCATATTCTGGATGGAGAAATAGTTGTACTCCGAGCAAAAGCCGTAATGTTTGCCACTGGTGGTTATGGTCGGGTATTTAATACAACTTCCAATGATTATGCTTCGACTGGCGATGGTTTGGCAATGGCAGCAATGGCAGGTTTGCCTCTTCAAGATATGGAATTTGTGCAGTTTCATCCCACTGGTCTATATCCAGCAGGAGTTTTAATTTCAGAGGCGGTGCGCGGAGAGGGTGCTTATCTAATTAATAGCGATGGCGATCGCTTTATGGCGAATTATGCTCCTAGTCGCATGGAGTTGGCTCCGCGCGATATTACTTCCCGCGCTATTACTTTGGAACTTCGTGCTGGTCGAGGAATTAATATGGATGGTAGTGCGGGAGGTCCGTTTGTTTGTCTGGATCTGCGACACATGGGGCGGGAGAAAATTATGAGTCGAGTGCCCTTTGCTTGGGAAGAGGCGCATCGTCTTTTAGGTATTGATGCGGTGAATGAACCGATGCCGGTACGTCCGACTGCTCATTATTCTATGGGTGGCATTCCTACTAATACTGATGGAAGAGTTTTGGCGAGTGCTGATGGTTTGGTGGATGGGTTATTTGCTGCGGGGGAATGTGCTTGTGTTTCGGTACATGGGGCGAACCGTTTGGGAAGTAATTCTTTGTTGGAATGTGTTGTTTATGGGCGACGCACTGGGGCTGCGATCGCTGAGTTTGTGGAGGGTCGGAAGTTACCTGATGTTGAGGAGCAACCTTATTTACAGGAGGCGCGGGAACAAATTCAGGGTTTATTAGAGCGCTCTGGAGAATATCGCATTGATTTTTTAAGGCAGCAATTTCAGGATACGATGAGTGAGCATTGTGGTGTGTTTCGTTCTGAAGATGTAATGCAGCAGGGGTTGGAAAAATTGGAGCAGTTACAGGAGAAATATCAGCAGGTTTATTTGGATGATAAGGGTCAGTCTTGGAATACAGAAATTATTGAGGCGTTGGAGTTGCGGAGTATTATTGTTGTGGGGGAGACAATTTTAAGTTCGGCGTTGAGTCGTCAGGAAAGTCGAGGCGCTCATAGTCGGGAAGATTTTCCACAACGAAATGATGAGAGGTTTTTACGGCATAGTTTGGCGTATTATTCTTTGGCAGGAATTGATATTAGTTATCGACCTGTGGCAATAACTATGTTTGAACCACAAGAGCGGAAGTATTAAGTAGGATTTTAGGAGTCAGGACTCAGGAGTCAGGAGTCAGAATGAATGGCTTTAATATCATTTTTTAGAAAGTCTATTAATTAGACTTAACTATTTGAAAAAAGAATGTTTCAAAATGGTATTACTTCTTACTTTTTAGATCAAATCCAGTAGCATTGCTGTTATTCAGGATTCTCAAGATAAGAGTCTATATTGTAGGTGCAAATAGCTATTTGCCCCTACTCATTATATGAAAATCAAAGGAATTATATTACTCCGAAGCTAACAGATTTGATATGACTTTTCCCTTCTTACTTTTTCTACTAATTTTCTGAAAATAATCATAATGAGTGATGAAATTTCAGTAACTGCAAGTAGTAGTAATGTATTTGCTGATTTAGGTATTAATAATATTGACCTACTACAAAAAGTTTGTACTGTTAGTGTCGAAACTATGAAAATTATTCAAGCGATGAAAACTGCCGACAAATCATAATTTCGTAGGGGTTTGGTCTCCAAAATAGAAAAGGGTTTGGTTTCCAAACCCCTACAGACAAACTCCCACAAATTTTTCCCAGAAATCAGAAAATACTAGGCAAAAATTTCTATTGCGTATTGCGCAATAGAGACAAATCAGAAATAGAAATTTGATACTAACCCCAGAGGTGACTCTTCCCACCCCCGACAAATTTTTCTCAGAAATCAGAAAATACTAAGCAAAAATTTCTATTGCGTATTGCGCAATAGAGAGAAATTCAGAAATAGAAATCTGATACTACCGCCGGAGTTAACTTTTCCTCCCTTCCCAAAATTTCCCAGAAATCAGAAAATACTAAGCAAAAATTTCTATTGCGTATTGCGCAATAGAGAGAAATTCAGAAATAGAAATCTGATACTACCGCCGGAGTTAACTTTTCCTCCCTTCCCAAAATTTCCCAGAAAT
>NZ_JAAHGT010000421.1 GCF_010672385.1 Okeania sp. SIO2F4 | reverse complement strand
TAATTAAAATTTGTTAAGATATACAATACTTGAGAGCCAATATTAATAGTTTGGCCATAAAAAAACTTAACTTACTGTTAACCTACCTAGGAGATAAATTATAAATGCTGAGATTAGAACATATAAGTAAAATATATCCTACAGGTGTTGTTCTTAAAGATGTTAACTGGGAAGTTAAACCAGGCGATCGTATTGGCTTAGTTGGTGTTAATGGAGCAGGAAAATCAACTCAATTAAAAATTATTACTGGGGAAATGGAACCTACTTCTGGAGAAGTTATTCGCCCTGCAAGTTTACACATTGCTTATCTGACTCAAGAATTTGAAGTAAATCCTAATCGTACAGTTAGAGAGGAATTTTGGACTGTATTTACAGAGGCTAATAAAACTCACGAATCTCTTCTAGAAGTACAGCGAGAAATGGAAACTGCTACTCCAGAAAAATTAGATGAACTTATTCATAAATTAGACCGTTTACAACGACAATTTGAAGCTTTAAATGGTTATGGTTTAGATGCAGAAATTGAAAAAATCTTGCCAGAAATGGGGTTTGAGTCTGAGGATGGCGATCGCTTAGTTAGTGCTTTTAGTGGTGGTTGGAAAATGCGGATGAGTTTAGGAAAAATTCTTTTGCAAAATCCAGATATCTTACTACTTGACGAACCGACTAACCATCTAGATTTGGAAACAATTGAGTGGTTAGAAAATTATTTGAAAAATTTAGTAACTCCTATGGTTGTGGTTTCCCATGACCGGGAATTCCTTGACCGTCTTTGTACTCAAATTGTGGAAACGGAAAGAGGTGTTTCTACTACTTATTTGGGGAATTATTCAGCTTATTTGGAACAAAAATTAGAAAATCAAGCTGCACAACTTAGCACTTACGAACGACAACAAAAAGAAATAGAAAAGCAACAGGCTTTTGTGGAAAGGTTTCGTGCTAGTGCTACTCGTAGTACCCAAGCAAAAAGCAGGGAAAAACTGTTAGAAAAAATAGAGGTTATAGAAGCTCCTACTGCAGGATTAAAAACTTTAACTTTTCATTTTCCGCCTGCGCCTCGTAGTGGTCGAGATGTAGCAATAATTAAAGATTTAGTTCATACTTATGATGATAAAATTCTCTTTTTAGGGGCAAGTTTAGAGATAGAAAGGGGAGATAGGATTGCTTTTTTAGGACCGAATGGTTGTGGGAAGTCTACTTTACTGCGGATGATTATGGGATTGGAAAAACCCACGGAAGGTACGGTCGAATTAGGTAAATACAATGTTATACCTAGTTATTTTGAGCAAAACCAAGCGGAGGCTTTAGAGTTAACAAAAACTGTTATGGAAACTATCCATGATGAGGTGCCTGATTGGAAAAATGAGGAAGTAAGAACTTTACTTGGTAATTTTTTGTTTAGTGGTGATACGGTCTTTAAAAAAGTAGCTGCTTTGAGTGGTGGAGAAAAGGCGCGTTTGGCTTTAGCAAAGATGCTCCTAAAACCAGGCAATTTTATGTTATTGGATGAGCCGACAAATCATCTAGATATTCCAGCAAAGGAAATGTTGGAATCAGCTCTACAAAATTATGATGGAACTGTAATTGTTGTTTCCCACGATCGTTATTTTATCTCTCAAGTTGCTAATAAAATTGTGGAAATTCGAGATGGTGAATTTTATCCTTATTTAGGAGATTATCATTATTATTTAGATAAACTTGAGGAAGAAAGAGAAGCAGAAAGATTGGCAAAAATAGCTGCGGAAAAAGCTGCTAAAAAAGCTGAAAAAGCTGCTAAGAAAAAACAGAAGGAAAAAGAGAAAGCTGCTGCTAAACGTAAATAATTTTTGAGATTGATTTTTCTTTCTACAGCTTTCGCGATATAGCTGTCGCTGTCGTAATTGCTCCGCCTTTCATGTCGCAGAGCGAAAGCGGAACGGAGTTCTATCGCTGAGAAATTATGTTATTTTTTGTTGAATAAAAAGTCATAAGTGTAGGCAAGTTAACCCTTATAGTCTTTATCATATCACAATTAAAGTGAGGGTGCAACCTAAAATCCTTTGACCAGGGATTTTTTTTGGTAGCTCCAGAGAATGAAAAATTTTATGGTTTTCCAGTGAGGAGCGATACATGGAAAGATTCGATTGCGGGAAAAACAAGTATATTGTGTTTGTGAAAGCTTCATAAGATGAAGATATTTCTGGTATAATAAACGTTGTACATAAATATAGTCAAATAATGTCAAATATCTTCGTTGATTTGTACATGCATAGCTACTAAGTATTTGAGAAAATTTAATAACTCAAAGGCGTGATGTTTAATGGTCTCATAAAATTGGCGCTTAATTCCCGACTAAATAATAATAAAAATTCATAAATACTCAAAGCATTGAGTAATTTTAACCCCTTGATTTATGAAATTAGTTGAGAGACATATCCCACACGAAAAATCATCGGTTTTCTGCTAAAATTGATCGACTGTGTTTCTTGTCGAAAAATATCTTAAAGTCATGCTAATTATTTAGTTCGTCAGTCTTTGATATTTGAAAATACTTATCGTCACTATTATGACCTGCAAAAAACACTTTATACTCAAGTAGACTATAAAGCAATGCCAGCTAAAGTCTCTCAACAAATATTGATGATAATAGATAGAAACACCGAAGATTTTTTTAGCAGCGAACGAAGTTTATAAACAGAACCAATCAAAGTTTAACGCTCGTCCTCGTCTTCCTAGATATAAAAATCAAATAACACCGAAGAAATATTGTAGTTTATAGGACACAAGCCATTAGTAATAGGCAACTTAAAACTTGGAATTATTAATCCAAGTAAAACAGGGATTTATCTAAAAACATTAGTACCTACTTCACAAATAAAACAAGTTCGTCTAGTTCCTAGACTGAACCATTATGTAATTGAGGTCATTTATGAGAAATGCGAAAAACAATACGAGCTAGAGAAAAACCATTGGGCTAGTATTGATATTGGATTAAACAATTTAGCTACATTAAATTTTAATCAAGCTGGAATTAAACCACTCTTGATAAATGGCAGACCGTTGAAATCCATCGACCAATACTATAACAAGGTTAGAGGAAGTCTTCAAGCTCTACTCAGAGAAAATAAATCAAGTCAGAGACTGAGAAAACTTGGCTTAAAAAGAGAATTTAAAATCAGTGATTATCTTGCGTATTGCATCTCGTTTGATTATTAATATCCTCATCAGTCACAAAATAGGCACTCTGATAATTGGCAAAAATCAGGAGTGGAAACAGGAGATTAACTTAGGAAAAAAGAACAATCAAAATTTTGTTCAAATTCCCTATGCTAAGTTAATAGAAATGTTATCTTATTAAGCCAAAATGGTAGGAATTAAGTTCAGCAATTAACAATGAACAATTAATAATTAATAATTACCCCTTCTTAAAACTATTGAGGATTGACTAAAAGGATTTTTTTTGATTTATCCCCTTAAAAGGGGAGGCTTCAAGGCGTGAATTATTGAATGAATAATTAATTGACTATCAACTCTTAATTATTAATTATTCGGTGATTGTAACCGAAGAATCTTATACATCAAAAGCAAGTTTTATGGATAATGATGCAATTCCTGTTTACAAGAATGGTCAGAAAAATCAGTCAACTTTTAGGAGAATTTTTCCATCTTTTTCCTGTATTACCTCTATTCCACTCCCGATCGGATTTTATCGACTGGCAACTTTGATGCTATAGTAATTTCGGAAATTATTCCACATCTGAAAGTTTGAGGCTATTTGTGACATCCTTAAAAGTGAATTAGTATTAGTTATTATAATTCAAATTCCTATATTATCATTGCTATATTCTAAAGGTGTTCATTAATTGATAATTGATAATGGATAATTGATAATTACCTCTAGTTAAAACCGCTCGGGAATTGAATATTGGGAAATATCATTTCTTCTCTTGGTCGATTGGATATGGCGTTTGCTAGCGCAAAGCTTCGCTTTACATGTTGCGGAGCAAAACGCGTAGCGTCCCGGAGGGAACCGAGACCTCGCCATCCCATCCTAACGGAATGCTCCGCAAACGATCGCTTTTTTCCTCTTAAAAGGGGAGGCTTTAAACCAGAATTAATTAATTATTAATAATTAATTCTTCGGTAAATTATAGTTATTTTAGAGCTTTGAAGCAATTTGGTTGAAAACTTTACAGTCTATACAGTATCTACAATTGCCTGGGATTTAACTCCTATCCAATTGAACTATTACAGCAGTGTTCGAGTTAATGAGGTACAAAATTTTGGAGCAGTAGGGAACAGGGAAAAGGGAACAGAAAAGAGGAAATAAAGGTTAATTTTAAAGTGTACCTCATCATCCGCGCAAAGTGCTGTAATCTAACACCTAAAACCTACTACCTAAAACCTCCTTCAATATTCAGTTTAATATTTTGGTAGGATTTTAATTATGTCTATCGTTGTTCTTTTTAAAAGCACATTTTTACTAAGCAGTCTCATAGTATTTTGGGGTTATTCACAGCCAATGCTTAAAGCATTTAATCATCCAATTAATCCCCAAAATAATCTATTAGTTGCTCAAAATTCCACACCAGTTGCAGTAGAACTTCAGGAAATTTTACCGAAAATAAAAGAACAAACTCAACTACCAATTTTGCTACCTAGTAAATTATTAATTACAGGTACAGATAGAAAGATTTATGTTGAGGGTAAAGGTACAAATAATAGTTATAAAATTACTTTAGCTTTTGAACCTAATTGTACTGGTAATGCTTGTTCAATTGGTTATATCAGTGCCGAAAAAGGAGGTAAACCTTTAGAAGATGAATTTAGTAGAGAATTGAGTTTAGTGCAAAACATTAAAGGATATTTTAGACCATTAACTTGTGCTGCATCTTGTGCGCCTCCAATTCTTGGCTGGGAGTATAAAGGAGTGTTTTATCGCATGGCTTTTAAAGGTGTTGGTCAAAGTCCTGAAATTGAAGGAGACACTTTAGCAAAAATGGCTAATTCTGCAATTGAAGCGGGGGCAAGATAATATTAATTAGAGTTCGTTGAAAAAAGCAAAGTGTGGGGAGGGTGGGGAGTGTGGGGAGGGTGGGGAGACTGATAACTGAAATGACTCTACCTAAATCTTCTCTATTACTCTTACTCTGACAAATAAGTGAAAAAAAATTACTAATGAAACAACTTAGTCTATTTCCGGAATGGGAAGATGAAACTGCTAAAAGCTCTATCAATAACTACGATGAAAGACAGCGGATAGAAACTAAATTTTCACATCTCATTCAAGAGGAACTAAAGTTAGGTAAACTGGTATCTTATATTAGCAATAAATCTCTACCAATTCTAGGTTTATATCGATATAAAGAAGCTTTTGCATTTTCATTTGTTGAGGAATTTATTAAACGATTTCAACTGACAAACAAAGACTTGATTTTTGAGCCTTTTTGTGGTATGGGAACAACACCATTTACTGCAATGCACGCCAATATTAAAGCTGTAGCAATTGATAAATTACCAATAGCAGCTTTTATCGCTAATACTATGCCTTTATTCTGGCTAGTAGAACCTTCTTCCCTGCATCATAATTTTGAATTATTACAAAATAAATTAAGACAATTTAGCCCTGCTGATGTTGCCTCCGATGTGGCAATTATGAAAAAGGCATTCTCACCAGAAACTTTGACAGAACTTTGCCAGTGGAAAACTGCAATAGAAACTTTATCTAGTCCCATAAAAGATATTTTTTTACTGCTTTTTTTATCAATTTTGGAACCTTGTAGTTATACAGCGAAAGACGGACAATTTTTAAGAATCAAAAAGGATAAAAAAATTTATTCTCCCACTGAAATACTGCAACAGAAAATATATCAAGCAGAACAAGATATCTTTTCTATGCGAACTTTATGGGGGAATAAAAAACGCCAACTTCCTCAAATTCAATTAGCAGATGCTCGTGACTTAAAGAATGTTCAATTTTCCCAAAAACCTACTGCTATAATCACTTCACCTCCATACCCTAACCGTTATGATTATACTCGTATCTATTCTTTAGAACTTTGTTTTAATTTTGTCAAAAATTTTGAAGAGTTAAAGGAGTTGCGGTTTAGTGTTTTGCGCTCCCATATAGAATCAAAAGTTCAAGATAATGATACTCCAAATCATCCAGTTATTGCTGAGATAGTAGATATTTTGCGACAACAAGGTAAAGTCTTAAATAACCCTAGAATTCCTGATATGTTAGTCGGATATTTTGTTGATATGAGTCTAGTTATTAAGGAGTGGTCTAGGGTATTAACTTCTGGTGCTAAAGTTGCAATGGTAGTTGATAATGTTAGGTTTGCAGGTGAGTTAGTACCTGTGGATTTAATATTATCTGAAATGGCAGAAAAAGTAGGGTTTAAAGTTGAGAAAATTATTGTTGCTCGCTACAAGGGTAATAGCTCACAGCAAATGGGTAAGTATGGCAGAATTCCGGTGCGTGAAAGTATTGTTATTTGGCAAAAAAATTGAAGGTTTAAGTTGTGGTAAATCAGGATAAACGCCAAGCTTGGATGTTAGACCAGCTTGCTAAAAGTGAACTTTTTCATCAAAAGCTGCATGAATGGGGAATGCTAGAAATTGCGGATAAAATAGAGGAGGTAAAAGGAGAAAGATTGGAATGGAATTTACAGAATTTAGGTATTTCTCAAACAGCATGGAATAAAGTAATTCATCGAGGAATCAAACCTGTAATTGTTTTTGCTCATCCCCAAGTTTTAATTAATATTCTATGTTCTGTGAGTTATTATAGAATGTTAGCAATGGTCTCTCAAAAGTCTATGAGTCAAGTTGGATTATCAATTATTCGTTATGAGCAAGGTAGTAATTTAACTGATGAATTAATTGCTATAGAAATTTCTCAACATTTGAACAAAATTATTAGTTATCTTGTTGAAGCTGATGAGCAAATAGACTCCCGTGAATTTAATATTTGGCGAGGTATGGCCGCAGGCGCTCAAGCTCAAGGTTCGTGGCAGAATATCAAGGGAAATAAAATTGAAATTATCATTCGAGGACTATTAGAAAGAAGGTTAAATGAACGAAGATTGGTAACTAATGAAAATCTTGATGCTTCTACAATAAATTTGCTTGATGGTCGGGTGATTATATTTGCAGATGAACCAGATATAGGAATTTATAAAGATGAAAAAATTATAGCTGCTGTTGAAATAAAAGGAGGTATTGACCAAGCTGGTATTTTAGAGAGAGTAGGTGCTGCAATTAAAAGTTTAAGTCGAGCAAAAACAATTAATTCTGAATCAATAACAGTTTTGATTTTACAAGGTGTTTCTATTACTCAACAAGCAATAAATGACCTGAATAACCATCAACTTATTGTCAATCATTGGTTCACTGTTGAAGAAGTCTTGGAAAATAACCAAAAGCAAAAACAATTATTTGCAATACTAGATATTTAATCTTAAATTCATCTTATTTAGCTCAGACAAATTTTAATTTTATATATTAAGTTCTCTGTTCCTTGTTCCCTTCTTAAAAATTAGTTGTATAGTAAGCATTTAGTTACTAGCATAAGGATAAGTGAAGTTAGAAGAATTAAAATTATTGATATAGATAAAGGAGATTAGGTAAACTGAGATATCTACCAGACCACCTTAACAAATTGTCTAGACTGAATTGCCCAATAACTGACTTAATTTTTATTGCTGAGTGCTGTTAATGTAGTTCCTCCGCAGGAGACTAGTTCATCGCTCAATGCTTATGTTGTACATTTACCTATTCAATACAGAAAAGTTTAATTCAAATTTTTAGAAGCCATTTGGTATCTTTGCCCGCAATTAAATTTTCGAGTTACCGAAAAATTAATAATTAATAATTAATAATTAAATAATTCGCGCCTTGAAGCCTCCCCTTGGATAGGGGAAAACAAAGACAATATTCCTTATATTCAATTCCCTCGCGGTTTTAACCTTCTTGT
>NZ_JAAHGT010000420.1 GCF_010672385.1 Okeania sp. SIO2F4 | reverse complement strand
TAGCTATACTTTCAGTTTGGTTTGATGGTTGGTAAGCATTCAGCTAGCTAGCTGGTCAGCTCTCAGGATGACGGCAATAATTGCTAAGATTAGTAATTAAGCTATCATAATTACTTTTAATTTTGCCTGAATACTATCAATAATAATTCCACTTCTGTCTCAGAATAAGTTAATCATGCTATGGCTAATAGCCGATGGCTAAATGCTTACTATGGTTGCCAATAGTAATGCGTTCTTGTTTTCCCCTATTTCCTGTTTCCAGTGAAGTTTTCCCTATCTGCTTTTTGAGATTTACTTATACTTTATAATTATGATTAAAATATTATTATATGCAGCTTAATTTGAATTTGGTATTAATTTAATCATAGTAATTTTCGACATAATATAGCAGTCCTATTGTAGTTATGCAAAAAATATTCTGAAACAAAAAGACAGGGACAAGGAAATACCAATTACTCAAAATAATGCGATACTTATTCAATACTTTAATTCTTAATTTAAGGTTTTCCCAAGCTAGTAAGGTACAGCTTATAAATTACTAGCTTTAGTTAAAAAAAATTAACCTACTTCAGATTTTATAGCTACTTAAAAAAACCTATTTGTGGTTGAGCAAATGATTGTTTAATTGATTAATAAAATCATTAATTATATGTAAATACTCATCACCAGCAATAGCCGTAACATTATTATGACCTGCACCAGGAACTATATATAAATATTGAATTTCAGCAGGAGTAACTCCAAATAATTGTTCACTCATATAGGCAGGAACTGACATATCTTCTGTGCCATGAACTAACAAAATTGGTATATCTAATTTCCTTAGTTTTGAAATAGAGTCAAATTTTTGATGCAGTAGTAATTTTACGGGAAATAATTTATAAATCCCATCCTGATAATTGACCATATTTTGCATAGAAGTAAAAGAACTTTTAATGATTAATCCTGCCATTTGTGGGTGTCTTGTAGCCAACTCAATAGCAATAGATCCACCTAAAGAATGACCACAAACCAATATATTTTGCGGATTAATCTCCCGTTGATTAACTAAATAATTCCAGACAATTTCTATATCTTGATAAATCTGCGCTTCACTAGGAAAATTCCCTGTACTACGCCCATAACTTCGGTAATCTATTAACAAGACATCAAAACCTAATTTATGAAATTTATAAGCTTTTTCAACATTCGCTCCTATATTGCCACCATTACCATGAAAATATAACACCACATCTTGAAAATCTGACATATAAGAATTAGCAGGTATCCACCATCCATGTATTCGTTCCAACTTGCCTTTTTTCTCAGAGACAGGTAACCAAACATCTTCATAGGAGAGATTTACATTTTCCGGTGTTATTTCTATAACCGAACTAGGGAAAAATATAAATCGCTGTTGCACTAAGACTAGAAATATGCAGATAGCAACATATCCGATAACCGAAACTATTCCAACAATTAAAAGCCACTTCATAACAGAAAAAAGATAAGATTGCCACATAACAAAAATTTATAATTAGATCATATTATGTCTGCTTAATTACTTAGGAATTACCCAAACCGAACCCTCTACACCCGGTTTTTTCCTGGATGTCTATTGTTCAAATTAAGGATTTTTCATACCAACTGGGTTTCTTTGCGTAAATCTTATTTATTAGCGATCAAAAAACTTTCTGCTCCTTCTCATACTTATAGCTGGTTATTCCTCTCTGCTGACTCCTGAAGTCTAGATAAGTAGGTAGACACGAAAAAAACACAGTATGTAAAAAAAGTAAAGTTATCAAAAATCCTTTTCCTTCCTCCATTCCGCCTCTTACCTTGCCATAACCATAAATTTTAACGCCAATCTACTTAAACCTTAAACCTCACAATTTATTGATATCCTCCCGAGGCTGCACTTGCGTGACAGTGCGGGATTCCCGCTCCATCAAGCTATAGGGGGCTTTCTACTTCTTCGCACCCGCCTTCCGAGACTTACTCTCTTCGGGTCTTAGAGTCGCTCCACACACTAAAACTGCGAGTTCCTCCGCCTTCTTGGTGGGCGTTCCCTCTCTTGGTCAGCATTCCCTTGCGTCTTACGCACACCGCGGGGTATGACCGCTTGCGTCTTGCGCACCCCGCGGGATCCCATCCGCAAAATGTTGTTAAACTAAGCCAGGCAAGTTAACCTACCCGACTCGTCTTCAGAACTGGACATGAGACTTTCACCTCCAAATCAGCTACTCTCCTAAACGTCCTTTTTCATAGGCACATCCCTGCCTCAAAACCTAAAAAAATAACGGGAGGAAAGTTCCCAGAAGATTTATCCCCTGGTTGAATAACGACACGCGGGTAATAAAGCGGAGTAAAAGCCTGGTATACTAGAGGAAGACCGAACAAGGTTTGTCGCCATGACATGACTGCACTTTGCGGTGAAATTCCGGCGGACACCTGTAAGGGGACTTGATTTCCTACGACGGCTGTTAGCTCCGCATTCCGCAGGAAAAGCAAGCAGGCAGCTAAAGCAGCGAGAAGATTGCTCCAACCAGTGCGAGTAAAACCACTCTTTTAGCTAATAAAAAAGTAAACTCACAGCTAGATTTCGGTCTATGCCGAGGAGTTTAGGAGTCTGCCCTTCGGGCTTAAGCAAATGTGGATTTATGAGGGGCTGCGTGCGGAATTTACTTCCGCACATTTTTACGCCCCGTCCCCTAAGCGGTAGATTTACTACAGAATCCAGGGTGTTTCAACCCCTGGAGATGTCAACAACATATCCTCCATCCATATATACTCGTCAGGTAAGTCCTGTAGTTTTGGCTTTGGATATGTTTTCTTATCCAAGGCAGTCTTAACGTCGTGGCAATGTCGGTGCAACAATTGTTTATCTCAACGTTGGCCCTTGACCCGCGCTCTCCTGACAAGGGAGCTGAGATATGGGAAAACCAATCAATGTTGCGGTTTTTCCAATATTGTGCTATTGTACTTAAACGCTGATGGGCTAGCAGTGTCAGCGCCATTCTCTCATGGAGGAGACCCCCTTTGGCGGCTCTGTCTTGTCTGTGGAGCGCGCCTTTAGACCGGAAAAAGGTTCGGCCTCGGAGGCAGATGCTATGTTTCGCTTCGCGACATGAAAAGCGCAGCTCCTCTGCAAGAGGCAGCAGAAAGCCCCTATCAGCGATGTTAGGGAATGCCGACCTGTCTCGATTAGCAGCGTCGGGAGGATGTCAATCTTAAGTATATTGTCACCACCTTTAGACCTGGGTTTTATATGGTCTACTGACCTTAGGTCGGTTTAGTATATATTTGCCATTGTTAAGTATCCAACTTCTGGTTTCTTTAACATCAGGAAAATACTTTTTCTTGACCCAGGTGGCAGGCTTATTAGGATGCCTTATACTTGCCCATCTCCATAATCTTTTGCATAAAAGATTGTCCAGCTTATTGAATATCTTTTTGCTGAGTATGGTTGAGAAGTAGTTAGCCCATGGAAATTCCGTGGCTCATGTTTCACCCAGGGGTTAAAACCCCCTGGAAATCATCTTCGTCTTCAGCTTTTGTAGATAATAAAATCCTCATTCCTTATGGCTTTTAACCGATACACTTTATCAACACCTAACACGTCATCAAGAAAAATTAAAAACTAAAAACTAACTTTTTAAAGTTGAGGTTGATGTTTATACCAATCATTAGATTGTTCATAAACATGAGCAACTTCAAAGAGTAAACCTTCTCTCAAAACATTACTAATCAATTGCATACCAATGGGTAATCCTTGTCGATCAAAACCACAAGGTAAACTCAAAGCAGGTAAACCAGCCAAATTAACTGGAATAGTCATTAAGTCAGACAAATACATACTCAGAGGGTCATCAGTTTTTTCACCCACCTTAAATGCTGTAGTTGGAGAAGTAGGGCAAGCCAAAATATCTACTTGAGCAAAAGCTTTATCAAAATCTTCCTTAATTAAAGTACGGACTTTTTGAGCTTTCAGATAATAAGCATCATAATATCCAGCCGACAAAGCGTAAGTACCAATCATAATTCGGCGCTTAACTTCTGAACCGAAACCCTCAGCGCGAGTCTTGGCATACATATTCAATAGATTTTCCGACTCAGGAGTACGGAAACCATATTTGACTCCATCATAGCGGGCTAAATTTGCTGAAGCTTCCGATGGAGCAATAACATAATAAGTAGGTAAACCGTAGCGAAATCTAGGACAAGAAATTACCTGAATTTCTGCTCCCAACTCTTGGAGTACTTCTACTGCTTTAGTGAAAGCTTCAAGAACAGATGAGTCTAAACCTTCACCAAAAGTTTCTTGAATTAGACCAATTCTAATTTGCCCTTTAGGTCTTAAATTAGGTCTGAGATTTTTAGTGTAATTTGGGATAGGGACATTCAGACTGGTAGAATCTTTAGGGTCATAACCAGCGATCGCCTGCAATAAAATTGCAGAATCTTCCACAGTTCTGCTAAAAGGACCTATTTGATCTAGAGAAGAAGCATAAGCTACTAACCCATAGCGAGAAACCAGACCATAAGTAGGCTTCATCCCCACCACTCCACAAAAAGATGCTGGTTGACGAATTGAGCCACCTGTATCTGACCCTAATGACACTACAGATTCTTCAGATGCCACTGCTGCTGCCGAACCTCCCGAAGATCCTCCAGGTACTCGTTCCACATCCCAGGGATTAGCAGTGACTTGATAGGCAGAATTTTCTGTCGAACTGCCCATGGCAAATTCATCTAGATTAGTCTTGCCTAAAATTACTGCCCCAGCATCCACAAGTTTTTGAGTTACCGTAGATTCATAAGGCGGAATAAAATTTTCTAGAATCTTAGAACCACAAGTAGTAGGGATACCTCTAGTACACATATTATCCTTAACAGCGATCGGAATCCCTGCTAGTGGTCCAATTTCTTCTCCTGTAGCAATTTTGGCATCCACCTGACGGGCCTGAGCGATGGCTTTTTGTGCCGTAACACAGATAAAGCTTTTCAATTTCGGCTCCAACTGGTTGATGCGTTCCAGAGCTTCTTGGGTAATTTCTACAGCAGAGCGTTCTTTACTTATTAGTTGTTGATGCAGCTCGCTAATGGATGCCATATACCATTATTCCTAAAGTTTACCTATGAGATTTTGACAGTCTCACCGTTAATGCTTATTGATATAACAGGAGATTCTTGCTGATTAGGGTTTGCCTAAGGTAGAAATCATTGCTGATTAAGAGCTATGGTCTATTCCCTCCACAAGCATTTGTTTTTACTTCTACCGACTGTCGGGCGGCGGAAGGATTTAAAATTTAAGAGTGCGGGTATTTTTTGGCTGTGCTAGAGAGTTTTTGATCCTAACCAGCCACGTTACCATGAAATTTTCAAAGGTGATAATGATCTGAGGGTGAGGAAATAACTCCCTATAATATACCTGCATTACCGCAAGCTGAATTTTACCACAAATCTTGTGAGTGTTTATAGGACTTTTCAGATTAATGGAACAGACCAATTCTCCATTACGGCCTCTATCTTTAAGGCAAAGTTTGTGTAGTCTATATCAATCAAAAATGCTATAGTACCAGTTATCAAAAATATTGCTATACTTTGGAAGGTGGAAAAAATCAAGTTGAATTGAATAAAAGTTACCGAAAAATTGGGTTTAAAGTATCCGCCTTATAGGGGGACTTTATGTCATTATGGAAATAGCGCAAAGGTATTCAACTGCTCTAAACACCTATAAGTTACTCGGGTTGCAGCCTTTGCACCTTGAAAACTAGAGTTATGAGGCACGTGTACAGTAATGCTTATACTTAGGAATTGCTCTAAGCAACAAGTACCAGAGAACCAAAGTTTTTTGAGGTTTGAATTGTACCGTAAGGCATACGGGAACAGGCTCTTGTTAGCGCAGCTCCTCTGAAAGAGGCAATAGAGCAAACACTTGGGGAGAGAACCATCTCTGGCTTAGGTATCGCAAGGTATCTAATTTAAGTGGACTCGGTGAACCAAGAATCGTGGTTTCAGGAGAATTTCCGTGCCTTTAGGCCCGAGAGTATGTCAATAACAGGAATTGAGCGTAGTAATCCTGCATTTCTCACAAACTTTGCGATTCTAGTCGCTAAAAACCTTGTATAGCAAGCATTTAACCCTGCTTAAAAGAGATAAAAAAAAACAAAACACTGTTGAAAACCTTATTCTGTATGACTTTGAGTAGATAAGGATTTTGATAAGTCAAACTTATTTTGTGAGAAATCCGGGTAATGATCGTCCCTTCTAAATTACTCTAATACCAAATTAATATGAAGTAGCATAGAATAAAATTTTAATCAGAGTTAATTTTAGATAAAGACAGGCAAGTTAATAAATTCATAATTCTGTACAGCCGCACATAAAATTGGCATAACTTAATTTGATTGAGTTCATAGAAAAGGATCTTCATAGAGACTTAGTATTAAGCTATTGAGAATAATTATTGATTCATCTATACAGAGAATGTTGAAAAAGGACTCCCGTTATAATTTTTAATTTAGTGTGGAGTTAAACTGTTTCAGCTAGGTTGGATTAAAATCAAACAAAGTAGGTCATATCCAGAAGGCTTTCAAGCGAAACAAGCTAGGATAGTCAAAAAAGCTACTGGTTACTATTTGATGATTATCTTTACTTCATCAGAGTCAGTCCCAGAAAATCCAGTAGGTGAAAGGTCATTAGGTATTGATGCAGGAATCGAAAGTTTTGTCGCTCAAAACTAATGCAGTTGTTAGACTCACTCTTTGACCAATAAATAAGGTTTCATGCCTCCCCTTTCAAGGGGATAAAAAGCGGTCGGAAAGCGGAGCATGACCTAGGATTGGATGGCGAGCTTTCCCGAAGAATGCAGAGCCGCTCCGCAATTCAAGTCGCTCCGCGAAACGCCATATCCAATCGACCAAGAGAAAGAAAATTCCGTATTTTGAACCTCCCGCTTCAGGTAGAGGTATTGATAACTGATAAATGAAATGACATCTTCCCGACGATGCCCTTGAGCGACAATTAAGCCTTAGACCAGACTGAGATACGAGATAAAAATGCTAAAAAGCCGATCGATATTAAGCTTTAAGTTTAAATCAAAGAATTTTACTGATGGTAATTTTTTTAGATCCAAATTTATATTTTATCCGGAAAATGACACAAATAGCTTGAGAAACTAGGAAACTCCCATGATTTCCTGGTAGGAGCTATGCCACCAAAAGCTCGTTTAAAACAATATCTGACGATAGAAGAACTGAAAATTCGCTACCGACAAGCTCCAGACACCATCGAATCTCGTCGGTGGCATCTCCTGCTTCTGATTGCTCAACAATGGTCTATTAAAAAGGCAGCTCAAGTTGTTGGACTTAACTATGATTATGCTAAGGAAATTGTTGGGCGTTACAACCGAGAAGGGCCAGAGTCTGTGAAGAATCGTAGCAAGGATCGTCAACCACCACCTGCCAAATCTTTATTGACTCCCGAGCAACAACAGGAACTATCGGTGGCTTTACAAGGGCCTGCTCCTGATGGTGGAGCATGGTCGGGTCCAAAAGTAGCTCGTTGGATAGCTAAGAAAACTGGTCGGGATCATGTATGGCCTCAACGAGGTTGGGATTACCTTAAAAGGTTGGGGATTGACTGGAAAAAAAAATATAAAAATGATTGATAATCCTTAGCAAGCATTTAGCATTTAGCATTTAGTCTTCAGCATTCAGCATTCAGCATTCAGTTTTATTACCTTTAAAGGAGGAAAAGGCAATACTGATCAAGAACTACCCCTTTGATTTAATTTTCATCAATTTAGCCACCTCAAATATATATTTAAAAAACAAGGTTTTTTTGGTAAATTAGCTACTGAGTATTTGCTTAATAAATAAGCTATATATCGTAATTTTTATTATACCGTAGTAAGGATTTAGTCTTCAGCATTCAGAATTCAGTTTTATTACCTTTAAAGGAGGAAAAGGCAATACTGATCGAGAACTAA
>NZ_JAAHGT010000042.1 GCF_010672385.1 Okeania sp. SIO2F4 | reverse complement strand
TATTCTACACCATATTGCAAGTTAATATAGTGTGGACTAATTTTCATCACTGTTCTCTATTCCCTAGAGTCCTAAAACTTTGTACCTGATTAGGTCTAATAGTTCTACAGCAATATGATTTGAGTTGTGAGATATTGGATACTTTTAGGGAACACTTAACTGGGAACAGGGAACACAGAAGAAGAAAAAAATGTATCTTATTCAATAAGATAACTGCTATATTTTATACTTTTAAGGAACACCTCAATTCTCACATCTGATTCCTGATTACTATATCATAGCAATTTTATCTGAAGTTAGACATAATTATGAAGTTCACGATCGACACTGTAGTTGTTTTTTCAAAAAATTTTAATAGACTACCCATTTTTTAAAATGCTTAAAAGCTGGATATATTGGATTATTTTTTACCAATTTTAAGACACTTAAATTTGATATTAAATAATAGTATTTAAATCCTGTTAAATACTATTATTTAATATTTTTTTGATAAATAAATTAGGAGCTATACCTAGGTAAATAGGTTATATTAATATTAATTAAAATATTTTTAGTTGACCATATAATAAACTGCTATATGGATGATTAATCTCTATTCAATAGGGATAATCGGCAGTATTAAAATAATTAGACAAAGCTAGAAATAACTAAATATTTATTGTGATATACTAGATTTATGTTCAACTTATTAACGGTATTAAACTCTAACTAAATATCTATAATATCATGTGCCTCCTCCGGGGGAGCCACGAATTGCGGATAATTACTTATAATAAAGTTTTTGTTTGTAATTTTGCTCTCGCCCTTTAATTACTTGTCTTTTTGCTCAAGCCCAACTACAAGTCTAATTATAACTGTTTTACCGAACATGGTATAAAAACCTTCTCAAGATTGGTCATTTTGAGCAGATTTTTATCTAGCTATACGATATTCTTTTGTTTTGCAACGTCTCTGAAGGCAACTCCCCAAACATGGTTTTGTAATCTCTAGTAAAATGACTCGGACTGTAGAACCCAAATTGACTGGCGAGGATAGCTATAGTACAATTTTCTGGTTCGCTTGCCTTCAGCTGTTGTCGCACTGCATTAAGTCGTCGTACCTCGAGATAGCGCATCGGACTCAAGCCAAATAAATCCTGAAAATCAAAGGATCGGGCACAACTGCTGATTATTAAATACCTTTGTTATCTAAGATTGTGGTTGTCTAACACACCCTAAAATCTATATAGCAATCCGCGCATAGGTTGTGACAAATTAAGAAGTAGATAAAAATGCTGTTTTGGGCTTTTACACCAGATTCCCGCACCTATTATATTCGGGGATTACAGACTAGGATTCTTGATCGCGAATACTTTTTCTTTATTACTTGCGCACTCCATTACAAATCTTACATCGAACTATTATTTGTTTTTAACTTCCTATGCGTCCTACATTCAATATACTCCTTATCCCTTTGACCTTTTGACCCACCCCTTTTGTTAATATTTCAAACCAATACGTTTCTCACTTAATATCAACACTAACATACGGTTTAATCGCAAATGTTTAATGACGCATAACATAAGTAAACTTAAATCACACTCTTGTTGGTCCACTACTATTGATTTTTTCTTTTCCCCCCTCCCCCATCTTTGTTTATTATTTCACATGACTCTCAAACACGTTCAAGACAAGCGTCACTTTTTTTTTCTTCGCATAAATGATTCTAATTGATATAGTGTCATTGTTTCCACAATCAATTGCTATTAATGCCCAGGTAGAAAGTTTTATATCTTTCAATAAACACCTGTTTAATAGAAAACACCTTATATGAGGTAATAAAAAAAGTTTTTATATCACTAAATCCTGCAACGCTAGTTGAGTAATTTTGAATGATTTGACTTCTTACCTACACACATAACATCCGTTTTACATCAACATATAACTATTTTATAACATTCTATAACTTAAACACTAAGAAACATTACCCATTACTGAATATGACAAACAATCAAGATTTTACAGTAGACAAAACCAACACATCCGCGTCCAGAAAATGGAGACGAATAATAATTATCAGTGGTCTCGGATTAACTACTGTCTCAGTAGCAGGGGGAATCGCAGGAACCTGGTTTGTACAGAATCAATTGGCCCCAATGGTCAGTGATAGTCTAACCAAGCTAATGCAAAGACCAGTCCAAGTGGGAGAACTGAAAAAGTTTGGCCTGGGGTACATAGAGTTTGGCCCATCATCCCTACCTCCAACTTCAACTGATTCAATTAGTGCCTCTACAGAAGTTGTCAAAGTCACATTTCCTCTTGGGCCAATTTTATTCAGAACTGTAAAACTGGATATTACATTTGGAGAATCTCAAGCAATTGTACAGCAAGAAGCTAATGGTTCATTTGCCATACCACAATTGGCAGAGTTACCTCCTCCACCATTAGATATTGACATCGAAAGGCTAAGTTTCCCGAAACTAAATGCTACTATTGAGCCGTCGGAAAAGGGAAAATCTGCTACTCCAATTTTGTTAGATTTGGGTAAAAGTGAAGTTCTCGCTGAAGATGAAGAAGAACGTTGGTTAATAAATCTTAATGGCAAGGTTATAAATGGTGGTAATTTTAAGGTTAACGCTCATGCTAATCTCAAAACTTTCGTTATTGATGCTGATGTTGTAGCAAAAAAGTTGCAACTGCCAATTTTTGCTCCGTTAGCATTAGCTATAGAAAATATTCCCGATATATATGTAGAAAGTGGGGAGTTAGATGCGAACCTCCGCACTCAGGTTAAAATAGCTGAGAATTTTGCAGATATTTTGCAGGATGTTAAAGGAAAGGTTCGTTTACGGGAGTTGAAAGCTAATACGGATATTCTGAGCAACTCGGTTAACCTGAATACGGTTGCTAATTTTGCTTGGCCAAAAGTTAATGTGGAAAACTTGGATGCGAACTACGGGGATATTGGGTTAAAACTCCAAGGTGCAGCGGAAACAGGAAGAGATTTAGACTTACAAGATATTAAACTTGATTTGCAGGCTACGGTTTTGCCTGTTTCTTTTGAGACTCTGTTTGATACTGCGCTAAGAGAAATTAGTTTTCTCTCGAATAACACTTCATCAGCAGAAACTAAACAACAGTTACAGCAGATAAACGGTCAAATTCAAAATATTAGACCTTTATTAGAAGGGAAAGTAAAAACCGATGTAAATATTTCTGGAAGTTTACTTAAACCAGTCGTGTCAGGAAAAGTTGAGACTACTGAATTCACTAGGGTTGACAGGTTAAGATTTAAAGATATTGCTACTAAATTTACTATTAGTCCTGAGTTAAACCAAGAGTTTCAACTTGTTAATGTGACTGCTGGTTTCTCAGACTTACAAATTAACCCAGTAGTGGGAGGGAAAATTAGTGGGAAAGGCAGCATTTCTGAATTCAAAATTCAAAATTCAAAAGTCAAAAGTAAGAAATTAGAAGTTGGAAGTCAAAAGTCACTTGTCAACAGTAAGAAGTTATTAGAATTCAAAAGTCAAAAGTCAAAAGTCAAAAGTAAGAAATTAGAAGTTGGGAGTCAGGATGCAGGGATATTAAATGTCACTGAAACAGGAGAAACCAGTAGGGGTTTGGTCTCCAAACCCTCCTCCAAACCCCAAAAAACAGAAGAAAGCAGTAGAGGTCTTGTTGTTTCTCCCCACTCTTCCCCCTCTCCCCCATCTCCCCACTCTCCCTACTCTTCCCTCTCTTCCCCCTCTTCCCCATCTCCCCACTCTCCCCCCTCTTCCCCCTCTTCCCCAATAGTTGACTTAGACTTGCGGGTGGAAAATTTACCAGTGGAAGCGATCGCTCAAGAATACAACATCACTTCACCTCTTCCCATTGGTGACTTTTCTACGCAGGTAAAAATTTCTGGTCTGTTGGAAAGTCTCAAAGGGCAAATTCAATGGGAGTTACCAAAAGCAGTTTATCCTTTGAGTGGTGCGGTTGATATTGTTAATAGTCAGGCAAATATTAAAAATACTGTTGTTAAAGTTGGTGGAGGAACGGTTAATATTAATGGCAATGCTAATTTGGAAAATTGGCAAATCAACGCCACAGCAAATCGAATTAATTTAGATAATTTAGAACCTTTACAACCGTTGGGTTTGCCATCAGGATTAGAAGGTATTGTTAATGGTCAAGCTGATTTTTCTGGTCTGACAAGTAAGTTTTCAATTAATAGTATTAAAGGAAATGGGAGCGGGGTAGTTAATCTTGCTGGCGGTCAAGTTAATCTGAATGGTGAAGTAAATAATGGTAATTGGCAAGGAAAAGGAATAGCTACTCAACTCAGTTTAAGTAGTTTGGAAAGAATTGCTAGAAATTCAGATATTCTTATAAGTCCTAATCCAATATTATCTAGTCGAACTGATGGAATAATTAATGGTGAAGCAACTGTATCTGGGAGTCTAAATAATTTAAGTCTGGCAGGAGTAACAGCTAATCTTGACGGCAATGTTAATCTGGCTAATGGCACAATTAATGCTAGTGGCAAGGTTAATAATGGTGGATTCCAAGGATTAGTTAATACTCAAGAATTGCCAATTAATCCTTTACTAGATTTAGGCTTATCTGCGGTAAATTCAGGAATCATTACTGACCAGGAACAATTAAATCTAATTAAGACAAATATTCCACGAGTAAAATCTCTCAACGGTCAGCTAAATGGCAAGGTCAATTTATCAGGAAATCTGACTAACCTTGACCCAGAATTTATCAAAGAAAATCTCACAGGAAATTTAACGGGAAATCTGAAAATTGAAGCGGGAACAATTAACGCCACAGGCAACTTAAACAGAGGGAATTTTCAAACCACAGTTAACACAAATCAAATATCTCTAACTGCTGTAGAAAAATTATTTACAGAATCCGGATTAGTTGCCACCAAAACCAATATTTTACCAATAAATACTGAGGGAAAAGTTCAAGGTGGAGCGACGGTATCTGGAAATATTAATAATTTAACTCCTGAAGGAATTACTATTAATGGGGATGGCAAAGTTATTATTGCTGGAGGAACAATTAACGCTGAAGGAAAATTAAATCGAGGAAATTTTCAAGCCTCAGTTAATAGTAGTAAATTAGCAGTAAATCCTCTTCTAGATTTAGGGGAGTCAATTTTAGTATCCGGCTTAGTACCAGTAGAAGCTAATCAAATCCAAACTTTACAAGCTCAAATTCCTATTGTTAAATCTTTAAATAGTCAAGTAAATGTCAATGCTAACTTGTCTGGAAGTTTAACAGATTTGGCTCCAGAGGCAATAACTGCAACAGCTAAAAGTCAGCTATTTATTGATGGGAATAAAATTGATGTTGATGGCAAACTGGAGCGAGGGAACTTTTTTGCTGATGTTGAAACAGACAAAATTAGTTTACGGACTATAGAAGAAACAATTAGAAAAACTGGTTTAGTTCCTCTCCCCCCTAGCGCAACTTTACCCACAGGAATAGAAGGAGAAATTTTTGGGAATTTAAGCGTATTTGCTAATCTCAATAATTTGAATCCCAATGCCATAGCTGCTGATGGAACTGGAAAATTAATAATTGGAAATAATATAATTAACGCTACGGGTAAATTAGATAAAGGGAATTTTGAAGGAGTAGCGATCGCCGACCCTATTCCTCTAAGTTTTGTCAAAAAAATAGCTAAAGAAACTGGAGTAGTTCCCCCAGAAATTTTAAGTTCTTTAGACACAATAAATGGGAATATTCTTGGTAATGCAAAAGTAGCTGGAAATTTGGAAAATTTAAACCCAGAAGCTATAGCTGCTGAAGCAGAAGGAAAACTAATTTTTGCTGAGGGTGGAGCAGTAAATATTACTGGGGAATTAGTCGGTCAAAAATGGCAAGCTGCTGTAGTGGGAGACCAAATTCCTTTAGAGCAATTTTCCGCAGCAATAGAAAAACAAGAAGAGGCAAAACCTGCGGTTGCTGCTATTAGACAAACTCAAAAATTATTAGGGCAAGCTGAAAATTTACCTATAATTGGTGGATTATTTAATAGTAAGATTGACTTATCGGGAAGTCTGGCAAATTTAACTCCAGAAGCGATTGAAGCAAAAGCAAAATTAACACTTTCAGAATTACCAGTTATTCAAAAGTCTTTCAATGGTTTGTTTGGCTGGAATGGCAAGCAAATAGAAATAGAAAAAGTTACTATTCCGCCAGAAGTTAATGCTAATGGAATAGTAGGTGTAGATTTTCCTCCACAAAAACCTCCCGCTATTTCTGGAATTAATATTAATGTCAATTTGTCAGAATTTAATTTAGCATCTTTGCCAATAGAGAAATTTACGAAAGACTTACCCATAGAAAAAAACGGAGAATTATTAACAGGTATAGTCAACTTTGATGGAAAAGTTATCGGAAAATCTATTACAGATTTAAACTTAGTTGGTGATGTAGCGTTGAGAAATTTAGCAGTAAATTCAGTAGATTTTGATTCCGAATTATCAGGCAAATTAAAAGCAGGAATTACTCAAGGAGTAAACGTTAAAATTGCTGGTAATAATGACCGTCTGGAATTAGTGTTAGAAAAATTAGATGAAACTTATTTTCCCACTGCTTTCTTAGTTAAACGCGACCAAGCAAAACTCGCGGGAGTGACCCAAGGAGAGAACTTTCTAGTAACATTAGAAAAATTTCCTCTGGAGTTATTAGGTATAGCACCAGCAGAACAATTTGGTATCGGTGCAGTTACGGGAGTTGCATCAGCAAAAATAGCTCTATCTAATTTGAGAACATTCGATATTAACTCTATCAAAGCAGATGGAAACTTAGAGGTGGCAAAACCTGGCATTGGTTACATAGATGCTGAAAGTTTCACAGCAGATATAAATTATGCAGAAGGAAAAGCAAATCTTAATGATGGCACATTGTTATTAGGTGAAAGTCGATATGTATTGCAAGCAATGGTTGATATTAATTCACCTGCTGCTATTTCTAATCCAAAATTTGCAGCGACTCTCAATATAGAAAAAGGAGAAGTGCAAGATATTTTGACTGCCATGCAATGGTTTGACTTAGAGGATATTACTCGAGGTATAGCAACTCCAAATTATGGCAATGCAGCAGATATGCAAACCTCAGCAGTAGGTTTTCCAGAAAATACACCAGTAATGATGCAACTCCGTCGGTTTGCCGAAATTCAAGCATTGCTCAAACAACAGCAAGAAAGCGAACAACCAAACACTCCCATACCAATACCACCCCTTGCAGATCTAGATATTACTTATTCCGGCGAAATAATGGCAGAAGGATCTTTACAGTCTGGTATTGATGGGAAATTTGATATCAAAGGTAGTGACTGGAGTTGGGGAGTTTACAAAATAAATGATTTTCTCGTACAGGGTAAGTATGAAAATGATATTTTGACGGTCAAACCCCTGGAGGTGAAAGTAGGAGAAGCATCCTTAGCTTTTAATGGAGACTTGAGTCCAGAAAATCAAAGTGGGAAATTACAACTAAAAAATGTAGACTTGGCAGAAATACAAAAATTTGCCCAGAGTTATGTACCGCCAAATATCAATATTACAGGAAAGTTGAATTTGGAAACAGAACTAGGCGGAAATTTTCAAGACCCCAGAGCTATAGGTGAAATTAAAATAGTAGATGGAACTCTAAACCAACAACCTATAGAAAATGCACAAACAGATTTTAGTTACAATTTCGGACGACTGCGTTTTGGTGGAGGTCTTTCTATAATTGGAGACCCCATTTTATATAGAGGTGATGTACCCATTGACTTACCATTCGCTACAGTTGACCCAGGTAGCGATATAATTAACGTCAGCGTAAATGTCAAAAATGACGCCTTCCAAATAGTAAATATTTTGACTGACCAGGTAACTGTAGACTCAGGTAAAGGAGATGTATTATTGCAGCTAAAAGGAACATTACAAAAACCACGAGCAGAGGGATATGCCAAATTTGTAGATGTTAGTATCACTGCAGCAGTATTTCCGGAACCTTTAACAGACGTAGAGGGTACAGTTTTATTTAATGGCGATCGTATCAAAGTCAAAGAAATTCAAGGAAACATTAGTGATGGTGTGGTTGAAGTTGCTGGAGTATTACCACTTCTCCAACCTTTAGGCAGCCAAGATCGAGATATCAATAACCCTCTGACAATTAGCCTAGAAAAACTTAACGTAAACTTTAAAAGAGCGTTTCAAGGTGGTATTGATGGTAAAGTAGTAATTACAGGTGCAGCTTTGCAACCAGATGTTGGTGGTAACGTTGAGGTATCCCAAGGTAAGATATTTTTGAATCAAGCAGCAGGTTTAGCTGGTGACTTTGCTTCGAATGCAGGAGAAAATCAAACAGATGGAGTCAACTTTGGTATGGGAGAATTTGAAGTTGGTCTGAATGATTTCCAGTTAATATTGAGCGATCGCCTAGAGATGATTAGTCCAGGACTGGCTAATTTTCAAGTTGCAGGTGGTTTACGGATAAATGGCACCCTCACCGACATTCGTCCCAGTGGTACGATTAACTTAGAAGGAGGTACAATTAATTTATTTAGTACAGATTTGCGTTTAGATCCTAACTATAACAATACAGCAAAATTTATTCCCAGAAATGGACTCGATCCCATAGTAGATGTACAGTTATTAGCATCAGCTTTTGAAAGCAGTGGTTCATTAGCAACAAGGTCGAGTACGGCATTTTCCGCTGAAACAATAGACGCTCCATCACCAGGAACTTTGAATAGTAGTCAGAGAATTAAAATTACGGCTAAAGCAACAGGACCGCTATCAGAATTAGAGGACAACCTAGAGTTAACAAGTTCTCCACAGCGAACAGAAACACAAATAGTCAGTTTATTAGGAGGTAATATTGTTGATACTCTCAGTGCAGACAGAAATTTAGCATTAGCAAATGTAGCAAGTACCGCTCTATTTAGTAACATACAACAGGATATTATTGAAGCGACGGGATTAAGTGAATTTCGGATATTTCCTGCGAGTATTCCTAAAAGTGGGTCGCAACGTGCTAACAGTTTAGGTTGGGGTCTAGAGGTTGGTATTGATGTAACTAATAAACTCGGAATATCCGCAACTATACTTGAAGCATCAGAGTTGTCTGTGAATTATCAAATTAATGATAAAGTGCGTCTCCGGGGTGGTAGTAATTTTGATGATAATGCTGTGTTGTCTATTGAATATGAAACGAGATTTTGATTTTGCAACCGCTGTCAAGTGTTATATCAAATATGGATAATTACTATAGCTAAGTCCGCAGCGAAGGTAACTCTGTGGAAGGAAGCAATCTCAGAGGTGCGCGGAGATTGCTTCCGCTTCGTCGCTGCGGACGACTGTTCAACCGGATTCTAGATTACAGCGCTTTTCAAATGGATAAACCACATCGTCATCACCAAAACCCTGTAGGGGCGATTCGCGAATCGCCCCTACTGTGGTCTACTGAAATGAAAACCGCTGTAGGAGATTGCTTCCTATTTTTCTTCGGTTGTGCATCAATTCTTTGCCGTTACAGAGTAGGGACGTTGCATGCAACGTCCCTACTGGAGATACCAAATGGGTTCTATAGAAAATCCTATATTCCTATATTCTTTTTTGGAGATCTTTATTGACTAACTTCAAGGATCTCGGTAAAATACTCCTCAGCATTTTAGTAATACCAACTTATGAACACAAAATTGGCTCATCCCATGATACCACAAGCTAATCACGATGAATTAGCATGACAAAACTTTGCCTACAGTTTGAGAAAATATATGTCTACAAAAATGCTGCCTGAGTTGAAGGTAGTATATGAAGAAACTGTCAAACCACAATTTGAGCGAGAAAACCAACGTCCCCCTAAAGACCGTTATGAAATTCGGCGGGGTATGCAGCAACAACAATACTATAAATGGTTGAGTAGCTTCAAGCGGACTATCCAAGAAATGATGTGGGAGTCAGTTGCCACTACAGTCGAACGTCAGCTACCAGAATTGATAAAACAAGCAAAAGATCGGGGGTTGCACATTATGGAATGATATTGCCAAAAATTAGTTGATACTTTGACTAAAAAAACTATTAATTGAAGTAGCACTCAGCACTCAGCTAGCCTCTTTCAGAGGAGCTTCGCTAACAGCAGTCAGCTTTTCGAGGTGTGTAATGGGGGATTCTTTCCCCCCACGCAAAGCGCACCACTAATTTTTTCGCTCCTCTTGTGGGGGACCGTTACCCTCGAATTGAAGAGCGCTCCAGCTAAATGCCGAAAGCTGATAGCTAGTTAATCATTCTAGCAATTGATTAATCCAAAATTCAATTCAATCAAAAATCTAAAATCATTCGTCACTGTGCAACGCCCAAACCCTAACCTAACATTGTTATTGATATTAGTACCAGTTCCGAGAAAAGTCATCAGTAAAGCAGTTTTCACTCTTTGTGGGGCAATCTTCTTAGAAATATACCTTTCCTTTTATTACCGTCAGTTTCCTTTCCGTGAAATGTTTGAGCATCAAAAGCTGAACAATTAGCATCTTTTAGTGCAGAGTCTGGTAATTTAGTTAGTGGTTTATATAAGTGATGTTGTTGTCGTTCACGAAAAATAGGCTCATTAGATCGTGCATTAAAAGTTGAATGCATTAAAGAACGAACTTCATGACTATTGTTGCCATCAGAACCATGAAGCGTTTTAGCATGAAAAAATAAAACATCACCAGCGTCCATTTCACAATACACCAATTCATGGTTTTCAAAAGCTTTTTCCATACGAACCGGATCGCCAGCCACAGAATTACCTCTAGTCACATCATCTAGCCTAGCCATAACGTGGGAACCACGAAGTATCTGCAAACAACCATTAGAAATATCATTCTTGTCTAGTGCAATAGAACAAGTAATAATATTAGGGTAAAGGCATCCATCCTGATACCATGCAGAGAAATCAGCGTGCCAATCAACTTTACCATCACCTGGTTGCTTGAGCACAATTTTTGAGTGCCAGTGGTAACATTCTTCTTCTAATAGTAACTCAATAGCATCAACAATTCTTGCTGTACGAGGCATAATGCCCAAAAAAGTTTCCCCTAAGTCTGTCCAAGCTGAAACTTTCCAACTCTTGCCGTCCTCATATATTACGGCTGTTTGTGAATTTCCCATAGTAGGATCTTTTTTCAGGGCTTCTTGAAGAGGTTTAAGCTCTTGTGCAGAGAACATATTTCTGATGATGATAAAACCATCTTTATGAAAACGAGTAACTTCCTCATCAGTGAGAGGACGAATACTTTTAATTTCTTGATTTGTTTTTACTGTTGTTTGAGTCATTGTTTAAAAAGTTAAATTATATTTACCCATAGAACTTTAGGCGTTGCTAATTTGAGGTATGATTTGTATTTTTTGGCGATTGCTCAAAAATATTTGAGATTCTTCAGTTTTTATTTTCATACCTTGATTCAGCAATACCAATTATAAAATATAACTTTACTCCTTTGCAACATTGCGGCCAGCTATACGACCAAATACAAGGCAGTCTGTTATGGCTAAGGTACTTAATCTACAAGCACCATGAACACCACCTGTTACTTCTCCAGCCGCATATAAACCCTTAATTGGTTTCTCCTTTGAATTAAGCACCTGTGCATCTGCATTAATTTTGAGTCCACCCATTGTATGATGAACCTTTGGGTATAAACGTACGCCATAAAATGGAGGTTTTAATGGTTTGCTACCTTCAGGAATAGGTTTGCCCAATGCCACATCACACTGAGTCTCAACATAAGTATTGTATTCAAGTAGTGTTTCACATAAAGTCTTAACAGGGATGTTATATGCCTCTGCTAAATTCTCTAAAGTCTCAAATTTTTTCACAACACCACGCCTCAAAGCACTTTTAATACTTTTTCCAGCTAATTCGACACCCTGAGCATCTGCAATACCAACACTTGGCTGTGAGAGTTTAAACATGGCATCTGTACAGGTTTTTCTATCTGCTAATTCATTAACAAATCGTTTACCTGTGGCTACATCAACCATAAATCCATATTGGAATACAGCGTAACTAGCAAAAATTGGAGCCGTACCATAAGATTTCTCGTCAGGCGAAGTCCAAGGGCCAAGTTGAATATAGTTTAAATTGACTGTTTGAGCATCTAGTGCTACGGCTTGTAACATTCCTTGGGCAGTAGTGTTAGGTATATTCGTATGATCAACTTCAGCATTGAGACGCCGATCGTATTTGATTCTGAATGAAATATCCCCCGAAAAACCACCAGTAGCTAAGACAACTCCTTTTCCTACTTTAATATATTCCAGAGAAAGTGTTGATTTTTGTTGAACAGACTGAATAACCACACCAGTGATTTCATTCTTTTCATTGGTAAGGAATTCTCTAAAACTTGTATTAGGTTTAATCTTACCATCTAAGCTTTTGAATTTAGCCAACATCGGTTTAATAATTCCCTTGCCAGAGTCATCACAAGGTGTATAACTACGAGGCATTGAATGCCCACCAAATTTATCTACACGATCTTGGAAACAACATCCAATGTCTTCAACAAGCCATTGAAAAACCTCATTTGCTTGATGAGCTAAGATATTTACTAGTTTTTCATCGCAATAACCACGTCCTGCACTTAACATATCTTGCATAAGTAAATCAGGAGAATCAACTAATCCATTTTCACCTTGAAAATTCGGATTAACTGTTGCTAAAACTCCATCACTAAATAAAGAATTACCACCGCAATGATTTTGCTTTTCTAAAACCATTACGGATGCTCCTACTTCTCTAGCAGAAATGGCAGCGGCTAAACCGGCAAAACCACTACCGATCACAATGACATCTACCTCATCATTCCATTTATGTAAATTTTTCTCAGATTCCTTATATTTATCTTGCTGTGAATTAAGCATTATTTATTATATGTTCATTCTTGACATCCTGCTGTACAAAACCTACACAATCCTGGTCAAACCAGGTTTGACCAGGATTGATTTTTGCTTCTTGCTTTAACCTGGAGAGTCGGCTCTTGCCAGTTCACAAGCGTCAAATAGGGTGCAGCCCACCCTATCTTATTGATTTACTTCTCCTGATAGTCAAACCATACCGTGGGCTATTGGGCTATTTGAGGTTCAGAGCTATTCGAGAACTTCCGAAACTCATTATAAGCTACAGTTGTAAAAATTTCAAACTATCCCCCATTTTTTGAGGTGTTATTGCCTTAAATTGCCAGGGATATTGATACTAGCAATTAACTCCCATAAACCCGGTTTCTTGTTACTCCTCTTCAAGCGGATTTGATATGAAGCGTCAAGATGACAACTAAATAAGCTGTTGCTCAGGGAGAAAGTATTTTAATTCCCCCCAGTGTAATCCTTGCTCAGTCGCCAATATTGATGGAAAGTTGGTCTTCCCCAGGTGCGGTTGGTTACCAGTGCTATGCCATTGGTCAAAGCATTGGTAGAAGTACCTATGGCATATTCAGGGAATGCCTTTGGTTGGATAGCATAAGTGTCGGGGTCGCCACTGACTGGAACCAATATCCAAGACTGCAACTCACTTTGGCTGAGGCGTTGCAAAGTTACAATCTTATCAACCCCAGGTTTCGCCGGTGCTTGAAGATACAATTGCTCCTTAAAGGTGACATCTTTCTCCCAGTTTTGGATGCGGTAAGTTCCATCACTCTGCTTGGACAGAACCCACAGGTGTCCTTGATACCCTGCGTTAGTATTAGGAGGATCTTGGTTCCAGAGATGCACATAATCGTTGACATTGGGATTGTAACCTATAGCTTGCATATAAGTGCCAGTCACTTGGTGAATAAACATCCAGGTACCGGAAACATTGTCTGGGCGTATCATGGGAACATCCTCCTCGGGATAAATTGGGGGTAGTGGTGGAGCTGAAAATGGTACTGTAATTTTGACTGTCTTACCGCCAACAACTTCTCCATCGGCGATGACATCGAGAGAGCCGTTGAAGACCTGGGGCTCACTGGTACCGGACACAGTGCCAACCCAGGAGACATCAAAGGCAAGTTCATGGTCTTGGTCTCTGCTGAGGGAACTGTAACCCGTGACAGGTGCAATCGCTTGCACAAAAGGTTTTGTTGCACCGCTTGCTACCAAGCGCACGTTCCCGATCGCAGCGATTTGTGCTATCAACTCAGTCTCGATCTGCTCAACAACCGTATCTTCATCGACACCTTGGATCGGTTTGCCACCGGTGGCATTGGCTATCCTGGTGCCTTGTCCGGGGGTTCCGCCAGGCTCTCCGCACTTAGATTTATACGCGGTTGCTCTCGTTTTGGGATCGTCGTCTAGCCCTGCCGGGGCACGATAGTTGGTGCTCATGGACAGTGCCAGCACCTTAATCTTCTCTGCAACCAACTTAGCAGTGACCGATGCCTCCGTGATGTCGTAGGATAGGTTGGTGATTTCCTTGCATACTGCGTCGTGACCGGCGGCATCACCAAACCAGACGATGATACGCTTGGCATCGGCACGCCAACCAATCTGGCCACCAGGTGATTCGGCCACCTGATCTAGCCCATAGAATTGAGCTTCAGGAGTATCTTTACCGCCAGTGGTCGTCCAGGCATTGATCGCCGCTGTGACGGCGGTGATATCGGCGCTCAAGCTACACTGGTGCTTGAAGGCGTAGGGATGCTCATCGGCAACCGGAGCCGGAAAGTCCTTGTAGTCGCCAACCCCGAACCAGACATCAGATCCTAGGGACTGGATTCGGGTTAGGATGTCCATGATGCCGCTCTTGACTGAAGCTATCGCTGTCCTCATGCTACCGGTTGTATCGGCGAGAAAATAGACATCTAGTTTGGGGACTACCTCAGATTTCTGAATTTTGACTTTCACCACTTCTGCCAACGTCTGACTTTGGGACAAGGTTAGATCATTGGTCGCTGGTGAAACCTGAACAGGTAAACTCATTAATATAACTTCCTTGGAAGTAACTTGCTGCTTGAAACTTGCTTTTTGCTATCTCATAAGCAGTTTGTTTTTTCTTTCAGTATCATAACATAAACAAAATTAAGAAACAAGAATATTACGATAATTTAAGAAAATATTTTTAAGAATATATTTGTTGTATAGTAGACTATTTTTTAGTTTTTTGTTTAGCAAAAAGAAGGAAACAAGCAAAATGAGAGAAACTTCTAAACCACTTGTGGAAAAGGTTGCCATTATTGGTGCGGGTCCTGGTGGTCTAGCAACAGCGATCGCTCTGAGAAAACAAGGTATTGATACCCATGTGTACGAACGTGCTAGAGAATTTCGTCTAGTAGGAGCAGGTGTATCTTTAAAACCTAATGGTTTGAGATGTCTTGATGCAATTAAACCTGGTTTAGTAGATAAACTAAGACGTTTGGGTTGTCAAGTGCAGAGAACAACCTTGAAAACAAGCACTGGAAAAACTATTACGGCTTACGAAAGTCCCATAATGATAAAATACGGACAACCATTTTTGACTATTTGGTGGTGGCGTTTACAACAGATTATGGCATCTGAGCTACCACCAGAAGCAATTCACCTGAATCATCGTTGTATTGGCTTTGAACAAAATGAAAACAGCGCGATCGCCCACTTTGAGAATGGAAAAACTGTCGAGTCAGATTTGCTCATTGGAGCTGATGGAGTAAACTCTACAGTTAGACAAATATTGATAGGTGATGGTCAACCTCAATATTTGGGTAGTATGTATTGGCGAGCTGTTGTCAATTATCAAGAGGAGTTACTACTAGATAATGAAGTCATCTTGATGAAAGGAGAAGAAAGTATAGTTTACCTGCTTAATGTGGGAGCATTGACTTAATCAAAGAATAACGATATAATAAGTTATAAACCGTACTATTAGATCGGCTGTGTTTACAAGTAAATGAAATCTATTAGAACCAAGCTCAAACTTAATAACAAGCAGAAAACTCTGATGGCTCAACACTTAGGCTACTCACGTTTCTGTTATAATTGGGGTTTAAGTTTATGGAATGCTGCATATATTGATGGTTACAAGCCAAACATTCGTATAATTAGAGAGGTTTTTACTAACCACACAAAGCCTTTATATCCCTGGATGAAAAACCTGTCATCTAAAGTTTACCAATATGCTTTCCGAAACTTAGGTGAAGCATTTAAAAGGTTCTTTAAAGGATTAGGAAAATACCCAAAGTTTAAAAAGAAGGGTAGGTCTGATTCTTTCACAATTGATAATTCACCGAAAACCAATAGAACTAAATGGATGGAATCATAAATTACCTTTTATTGGTATGGTCAAAACTTATGAACCCATTGAGGCAACAACTAAAAAAATCACTATTAGCAGACAAGCTTCGGATTGGTATCTCAGTTGTAGCTATGAATTTCGTTCTCACACTACACCCAAAAAAACTGATGTAGTTGGTGTAGATTTAGGTGTGAAAACCTTAGCGACATTAAGTGATGGAAAAGTATTTGAGAGTGTGAGATCGTATCATAAATTTGAAGCTAAGTTATCAAGAGAGCAATACCTAAATCGTCATAAAGAGGTAGGCTCTGCTAACTGGAAAAAGGCACAACGGAAGATAGCCAGGTTGCATAGAAAAGTAGCAAACATCCGTCATGACGCACTTCATAAACTGACAACATATTTAGCCAAAAACCACGGCAGTGTTGTCATAGAAGATTTAAACGTCAAGGGTATGTTAGCTAACCATAAGTTAGCGAAATCAATAGCCGACCAAGGATTTTATGAATTTCGGAGACAGCTTAAGTATAAATGCCAATGGTACGGCTCTAAGTTAGTAGTAGTTGATAGATTCTTTCCATCATCAAAAACTTGTTGCAGGTGCGGTCACGTCCAAGATATGCCATTAAACCTGAGAACTTATAACTGCCCAGATTGTGGGTTGTCAATCTTATTGAGATTTAAACGCCAGTATAAATTTAAGAAATGCGGTCGGCTCGACCGTGAATGCCTGTGCATGAATGCCTGTTGATGAGTAACCGCCGACGGCCTCAGTAGAAACAGGAAGTAAACATCAAGTTGTCACTTTATGTGACGCTTTGTATAAGTTTTATAGAGCAGCTAATACTACTTTTGAAGACGCTTACGAACTTGCTGAGTGTTTGTACAATTTCCCAGATTTACACACTGCACTTACAAACTACGACAACCGTCGCATCGAACGTACAGCAATTATTCAAACCCGTAGTGCGGAGGGTGAAAAACGCTATTATCAACCTACTCAACAAACAAACCAACAGTCACAGCAGGAACGTGAAAAGTTTCAAAATTGGGTGTATGATTACGCTCCAAATTCAGAGTCACGTCTGAAACCTTGGAAAGAAAAAGTTGAAGTCTAACAACATCATATCTCTTGAAAAATAGAGGGGGAGTGTGGGAAGTGTGGGAAGGGTGGAGCCTAGGGACAGCTATATCACCTCTTCATAATTTGATCGCTACATCTACAGGACTAACATCAATTGATCGTATAATTCATCATGGGTTAAGGTAGTATTTCCATTATCAAAACTGAATTCTTCAAACTTTTTGGTATTCATAGTAATACCATCTAGTTCAAAATCAACTTTATTGTTATTAGCACCGAAACTAATATTATCAAATTGCTCTATTTTGTAAGATCCAAGGCTGAGTATATCATAACCGTCACCACCATTTATTATAGCGTCACCGAAACCTTCAACAAAGTCTTTCCCATTACCCATGTTAACGTTGACATCACCTCCAAAACTGGAAGCTTCTAAGGTATCAGCTCCACCACCCATCTTAATGTTACCACCAAAAATACCGTAAGAATTGCTTCCGTTTGCCTCCCCAATTAGAGTATCCTTTCCATTGCCCATCTTAATGTGGCTCTCAAAAATACCGTAAGAATTGCTTCCGTTTGCCTCCCCAATTAGAGTATCCTTTCCATCGCCCATCTGAATGTAGCCACCAAAAATACCGTAAGAATTGGTTCCGCTTGCTTCGCCAGTTAGACTATCCTTGCCATTACCCATCTTAATCTCGCCATTGGTATTGTCAATAGCGATCGCCTTGTCCTCAACCTCGGCAAAAGCATCGGCAACAGAAACAGCCGCAGCTTGATTTCCCGGTGTGGCAGTGGACAAAGCAAACGCAGCAGATTGTGACAAGGTCGCAGCACTAGAAGTAGCTGTAGCAGTGATAGTATCACCACCCCTAGCCGTAGTAATTAAGCCATTTTTATTATTAATACCTCTGGCAATGATGGTTGCCTCAGCTAAACTTTGAGCAAATGCTCCAGCGAAAGCTGTGACACCATCTGAAACAGGGGCTTCGGCAATAGCCTCAACAATTGCTGAGGCATCTGCTCTCGCTGTGGCGACTGCTGCCACAGAACCGAAGGTATTGCCATCAATACCATCCTTACCCTGACCGTTGTAAATTTCGCCACCAGAGTTATCAATACCATCGGCAGTAGACTTAAGTTTTATGGAGGCAAAAGCATCAGTAATAACATTAGTATCAGCATTATCAGCAATAGCTATGGCTTCAGATACTGTTTGTGCTACAGCGGAGATGTTTGATATTGCCGTACCTTTTAATAGATCGCGTCCTTGTTGTGTTTTGATAATCCCATTATTATTAATACCGTTTGCAGCAGCCTTAAAGCTACCACTAAAATCGGCAGAGGCAATAACAGAGTTGATGTTTTGAGCTCCTGCTCCAAGAAGCACTCCCACACCAAAGTCACCATGTACATAGTCAGTACCAATTAGCTTATCAGCTCCCTTACCTGTCTTTATGGTAGAGGACTTGGGGTTGAAGAGCGGTATCCCCAGATCAAATTTATTTGACTTTGCATCAAACTTTACTTGACTCAAGTCTAAACCTTTCATAAAAAATACCTCTCAAAATGATAAATTAAAAACTAGAAGCAGTCCATACCGGACATCTTACGTTGGTGCTTATAGCGGTTTTCACAAAGGTAGACTACGGAAATAAAGATAAGTATGTTTGCAGTTTTATAAGTCAGGACTTAGGCATTACCGCTATATATAGCGTATAAATTCGTCATTATTCCAGATACACCCACTATAATTAGTGTCGTTGCGTAAGCCCTGTAAGTTACAGACCTGATAGTTGTATTCTATTTTAAGTTGTTAAGTTAATAAAAACCGCTATCAACATTTTACTGATTAAAAAAATCTCTGTTTCGGTAGCATAACCTAGGAAAAGTCAGTCTGGGCGAGGGGATAACGTTAATGCTCTCAAAAAGGCTGTTTGGGCATCATTCCCCATGAAAATCTTCGCCAGAAAAGGATTTATGCCTTTTTGACGTAAAAACCTATACCTATCTATATTTGAGTCTATTTGTCTAACTCCTAGGATACTTTAAACAACTTAACTTTAACCTTATTTTTTTTGAGTGCTTTGATACAACTAAATCTTATCCAGAATAATTGGGGAGTAGTTGCCAATTTGGCAGATTTATTGGGGAAGTGATACCCAATTTAATTTTACTCTGGTTACCATATTAAATGTGTTATCCCTTATACCATAAACTTTGCTAGACTTCAACTTTTTATTTATAAATATTATTTATTAACATGATGTAAGTTTTTAATATAGGGTTTCTCAGTAAGTGTGAGGTACACTTTTATCTTTGTTGCCTTTTATATCAAATCCGGTTAATTGCACATAGAATCCGGGATGGTTCTACAGGCTCACGTTGAGGGCAAATTCGACATATTTTTTTCTCCAGTAGGCAAAATAACTATGAATCCACTCGAAACCCTGGCTGAAGTTCTAGCTGCCAATCTCTCGCTCCTAATTTCCTCAAAAAGTAGCTCTTATTCCAGTAGCAGCACTAATGTAGTTCTTGACCTTGCTACAATTATCAAAGCCTCTCAAAGTCTGTCAGGTATCATTCAACTAGAGGAACTTCTGAAGCAACTAACTCAAATTATTCTGCAAAACTCTGGGGGAGATCGCTGTGCCTTAATCCTACCGAATGATCAAGGAAAATGGCAGGTTGAAACCATCGCCACATCAAAAAACGTTGAACTTAGCACACAACCCTTGGAAGGCTATCCCAACTTACCCGTCAAGCTAATTCAGTATGTCAAAAATACCCAAGAGATGGTAATGATTGACAATCTGAAAACGGATTTACCCATCATAGATGAGTATCTGAGTCAGCAATACCCTCAGAGTATTCTATGTTGGCCACTGCTGAATCAACGAGAATTGATTGGGATTCTGTATTTGCAAAATCAATTAACCAGTGACGTTTTTACCGACGATCGCCTCCTGATTCTCAATTTCCTCTGTACCCAAGCAGCCATCTCCCTGAAAAATGCCCGTCTTTACACCAATCTCCAGACCAGTGAAGCACGGTATCAACATCTTGCTGACAACGTTCCTGGAGTAATTTATCAATTTCGGATAACTGCTTGATAAAACCGACATCAAACGTCTCTCTTGGTGCGCGTTCCCTTGCGTCTTGGGCCGACGCGGGGTCGCACCGCATAATATGACATTTTACTGTGTACGGACGTTGCATGCAACGTCCCTTGCTTCCACCGGAACTGTCGGCAGCAGGACCTCCACAGGCATTAACGGTCAAGCCGACCGCATTCCTTAAATTTATACTTGCGTTGAAATCGCGGTCTATAGATATCCCACAATCAGGGCACTCATAAGTTCTTAGGCTTAACCGCATATCTTGAACATGACCGCACCTGCAACAAGTTTTTGATGATGGGAAAAATCTATCAACGATTACTAATTCAGAGCCGTACCATTGAGTTTTATATTCAAGCTGTCGGCTAAACTCATAAAATCCTTGGTCGGCTTCTGAGACTACCTAATTTTTCACTAATGCTTTTTATTATCATTGATTCAGACTTGATTTTGCTATCAGCTAATGACTGATAACTGACATCTGAATGCTTACGGTGATAATCAAAAATCAAATCAATCCCATATGCAAAAATTATCAATTCTTTTCCCCTACTCCCGTACGGGCGATTCGCTCTTCGCCCCTACTCCCTCTTTTCCACCAGAGGTCTATTAAGTACGCGATCGCGTACTTAATAGACTAATATCACTGTAACAAGATTTTTGGCAATTTAATTTATAGTTATATATAGTTATATATCTTAGATATTAGATGAATAGTATTGTTTCTCAATCAGCAACCCCTGAAGAACAAAAACCCCAAATAGCAAAAATCCTAGTCGTTGATGATGAAATTGAACTTCAACGGCTAATCAAACAGCGCTTCCGGAAAAATATTCGAGCCAAGGAATTTGATTTTGTGTTTGTGCAAAATGGGGTAGAAGCCTTAAATAAACTCAAGCAGAAATGCCAGATTGATGTTATTCTAACCGATCTTAATATGCCAGAAATGGATGGTTTAACTCTACTAGGTAAGCTATCCGATATCGATGACAATATTAAAGCAGTTGTGCTTTCTGCTTATGGCGATCTTACTAATATTAGAACTGCAATGAATCGAGGAGCATTTGACTTCCTAATCAAACCCATAGATTTTCAAGACTTAGAAGCCACGATCAAAAAAACTTTACAGTTTGTCCGAAAGATGCGAAAGAAGCAACAGCAACTGGAAAAAATGTACGCTTATCCATAAATTATCAATTACTCCCGCCCTGTTCCCAGTTAAGCGTTCCCTCTTTTCTGGAGAGGTCTAATTAATAATTATTAATTATTAATTATTCGGTAAACATTTATCAACAAATATGGACAGAATCTTGTAGGGTGCGTTGCAACACACCCTACATAGAAAGACTGTTTAAATTTCTAGATTTGTCAAGTTTTGAGCAGAAAGCATCAGCTTAAATTTTCCGATTTATAGCAGCCACTAGGACGGTTAGGACATTCCCACGCCTCTCAAATTTAGTCTGTCCTGCGAATTTGACTTCTGACTTCTGACTTCTGATTTCTGATTTGAGCTATATCCGTTCCTGCTGTCAGACTTTCCAGGGTAGCAGCTACATCAATACCAGCAGTTTGCTTTAACTCCTCAAAGAAAGCAGCCATTTTTGTAGCATTGCTCCCACCTTGAGCATTAATCACAGTTACATTATCTACCTCAACCTCTGGCACAGTAGACACCATAATCTTCAACAACTCTTCCAACTTCTGATACAGAAAAACCTCCCGCGCATTTTCACCAGCAGCTTTCCAAGATTCAGCCAATTTGCGAATACCCTCAGCTTGTGCCTTCCCTGGTTCAACAATAGCAGCAGCATTACCCTTAGCCTGAGCGATCGCCCGCTTACATTCTGCTTCCGCAGGGGCAACCACATCCGCCTGTAACTGTTGTTCAACCTGTTTGATCCGCTCCTTCTGTACTGCTACTTCAGCCTGAGTTCTGGCTACTTTTGACCCTACATCGGCCTCAGCTTCAGCTACGACAGCTTGCCGTTTCGTCATCGCATCTTGAATCCGCCGTTCTGCCTCTGCACGAGCCATAGCAATCTCAGTTTCAATCTGTTTTAGAGAAGTATTCTTCTGGTTTTCTGCTGCTCTAACAACTGACTCTGCCTGAGTTTTAGCTTCAGCAATGCGAGAGTCTCGTAAAAGTTCTGCCTGTTGCTTACGACCGATAGAATCAAGATATCCCACTTCATCCGAAATATTCTGAATTTGCAGAGTATCTAATACCAAACCTAATTTTTCCAAGTCGTCTTCTGCTTCTTCTAGTAAGCTTTTGGCAAAAGCAATCTTATCCTCGTTCACTTGTTCTGGTGTCAGAGAAGCTAACACACCGCGCAAATTTCCTTCTAAAGTTTCTTGGGCTAATTTTTCAATTTCCTGGCGAGATTTTCCGAGTAACCGCTCAATGGCATTATGAATAGTAGGTTCCTCACCAGCAACTTTGATATTTGCCACACTTTCTACCGTCAGAGGAATACCACCTTTAGAATAAGAATTATAAACCTTGAGTTCAATAATCATATTACTCAAGTCCATGCGGAAAGCTTGTTCTAATAGGGGCACGCGAATACTACTACCTCCTTTAACAAGGCGATAGCCAACTTTTTTCTTGGTGTCTCCAACATGGTGACGACTGCCAGCAAAAATTAGGACTTCACTTGGTTGACAAATGTAATAAAGGTTACGAATTACAAATACACCTGCACCAGTTCCTAGACCGAAAACTCCTAGTAATGCTAATACTATTTCCATGATTTTTTTACTCCGTAATTTTAGTTAGTGAAATCTTGGCAGATAAAAGAGAGGAGGATAAGAATAGAAGCTTAAATTTCACCTCAATATGCTTAGATAATGGATAATTGATAATTAATCAATTCGGCTTTATTGCCTTATATTTAAAGAGAAAAAGCGGTCGTTTAGCTAGCGAACAACTACGTTTTTCATGTCGCGCAGCGTTTCATGTCGGCTCAAGCGCCGAAAACTGCTGTCGCCGAGCGGAGCTTTCCGTAGGATGGGATGGATGGGTTACCTAACCATATCCAATCAGCCAATAGAAAAGAAAAAATTTTCCTTAAGGGTCAATCCTATCCGTTTTCCATGAGAGGTAAGTATTAATTATTAATTATTAATTTTTGAACATAGTTCCATGTCTTTTTTAATCTGATTTTTGTACTTTTTTAACGATGGTAAGCAAGTAGAAAAACTTTGCAATATTACTAAAATATCCTCAATTATTTCAGCTTTAAAAGAAAGTTCCGTGTTGTTTAAAACAACTAAATCGCAATTATTTTGCTCGCATAGCCATTTGAATAAATCAAAGCCGAATAGAGCTAATCTATCCTGATGAGTAACTATTAGCTGTTCCACTTCACCAGCACAAATTTGTGATAGTAAATTCAACAACTTTTGACGTTTAAAGTTTAATCCTCCTCCTATTTCTTGAACTGTTTCTGCATTAGGATATAAATTCTGTAATTCAGATACTTGCCTATCTAAATCAGATTTTTGAGCATTACTGGAAACCCGACAATACAAAACAGTTTTTCTAGGTACAGTCCTTGTCTTTTGGATGTAGGAGTCAATACCATAACGCCGTTGACCTGATGGTGTTTTGATGGCACTAATTTTTTGGTTT
>NZ_JAAHGT010000419.1 GCF_010672385.1 Okeania sp. SIO2F4 | reverse complement strand
GCTAGATTTCCGTCTATGCCGAGGAGTTTAGGAGTCTGCCCTTCAGGCTTTAAGCAAATGTGGATTTATCCCATTTGCGGTGGACTAACCACAGAATCCAGGGTGTTTCAACCCCTGGAGATGTCAATCTACTCAACTAACTGCAAAACAAGCGAGTAACCAAAACAGTAAAATGTTTGTTTGTTTGGATGACAACGAACTGGAGAAAGTGACGGGGAGCGGGAGCGGGTTGAAGTATTATGCGGGTTTAGTGTATTTGACCTCACCTGACTTAATCAACTTGACTACTAACAGTTTATTATAAATTAGAACTCAAAATATCTAAAATCTTTCTCCTCCACCCAAGGCACTCTATTAGCTTGCAAAAATTGATCGACAACCTGTGCTAGTTCTTAGTTTTCCGATAACTGGCACGAGGGGTATTTTTTCTTGGAGCGCTTTTTCCCCCTAAATGTGGAGAATAATTCCCTAGAAGTGTACCATCCCAATGGCGCTTTGTAGGGGGTTTTTGTTGAGACTTGTACTTGGGAGAAAGTCCTTTGTATAGCAATCGAAGAAAAGGTTAGGACATTTATAAATTCTCAAACTTAGTCATAGATTATTTGTGACTTTTGCCTTGCGCGTAACGCTATATTTCTCGGCAGATTTTTCCAGAGTATTACCCAACTCCCAACAAACCGGATGCCATAAAATTTAAACTCGCGATTATTACAGCGAGTAGTAATCTACTTAAGAATATCCAGTTTTAAAGTTTCAAGATTTTCTAGGCATTTTTTTTAGTTACTAATTTACCACCTAAAATAAAGATAGTTTACTCTTCATCATCAAACACAGGCGGCCAAAGTTCAACAATAGGCAATTCCCACTCACCAAATAGTTCAGGAATAGTCAACTTATCTTCATTATTTAATTCAATTTCTTCACCATTGGAGGGATAAACTACAACTATTTCCTCATCTGGATCTATCAAAATTCCTACTTCCGCTCCTAATTCTAAATACTTCTTGATTTTCTCTTTTAAAGCTTTAATTCTGTCGCTTTGAGATTTAATTTCTACTACTAAGTCTGGCACTAATTCCCCAAAATAACGAACGCTTTTTTTTAGACGTTTAGCACGAACAAAAGAAACATCAGGAACTTTAAGATTGGTATCTGGAAGAATAAAAGCACCACTAGAATCAAACAAACGTCCTAGACGACGTGGATAAACCCAATTACCTAATAGTCGAATTAACTGAGCGCCTACTTCACTAGAAACAATATCTGATGGACCCATAACTAATATTTTTCCCTCGTCTAATTCTAATTGATAATCTAAGCCTGCTTGATTAAGATTACCTTGCAATATTTCCAAGTCTTTAACTGTGAGATTTGACATAATTATTAATAGGGAGTAGTGACATAACACACCTAAAAATGTAGTTGTTGGGTTTCGGTTCCTCAACCCAACCTACTAGCTGACATTAATACTATACCAATAATTATAATTATGACTGATAAACCAAGCCTCTACTAATCAGAATTTATTTGAAAAATCGCCCATTCTCCTTCTTTATCTAGAACTTTTCCTTGAATATCTCCATGCCAGTCAACTCTAGTCAAAATATATTCAGCTCCATATTTTTTCGCCACATTAACTAATTCTTTCCCCGTCTGTTGCGGAAACAAAATTTCCATCGCTCCCACCGCTAACTTATTATTCAAAGGAACGCCAAAAATGTCTTCCATGCGATTTTTCCACTCTTGAATTCCCCTATCTGTTTGCGGAAAATGTTTAAAATCAACAATAACCGCCCTATCTGAAAAAAATTGAAAATTTGAGACAAATGGAGGAATTAAAATTACATCATCTTTATTGCTAATTTCTCTAAATCTTAAAGCTAGTTTCGTAATTTCATCTTGAGGAACTCTATTAAATTTTACTTGTTGTTTAAATACCTCTAAAATTTTTCCTGGTAATGCCTCAAATAATCCTAAAACAAATACTAAAGTTGTCGAAAGTGCTAAACCATAAATCATTAACTTTTTCACAGCGATATAGCTGTCGCTAGGCTCCGCCTTCCATATCGTGCAGCTTTTCATGTCGGTTCTGGCAGTCGAAAACGTCACATCAACTTCATCTAAAATAAACGGAAAAACTAATACAAAAAATAAACCAGGCATCACAAACAAACGATTAACAATTGAATCTATCGGCGGATGTAATAAGTAAAATATTAACCCTCCTAACATCATCAACAAAACTATTAATTTGTAGCGCCATCTCTCCAGAAAAAACAATCCAATCGATAAGATAAAAAAGCAAATACCCTGATAAGGTACAGGCAAAATTAGAGATATTATCAATAATAAACCAACCCCTAAATTTCTCTGTTGATATAACTGATTAACCAAAACACCCACAGCAATAAAAATCATCAACTGAGCAAAAGGAACAGTTCTTGCCAACTGTAACTTAGCAAATAAAGCTAAGGGGTAAACTTCCACAAAAATATAACCTAAAAGCAAAGCAAAAATTGACTCAGCAATAATCAGATAAAACTTCCATTTATCTAGACATCTCACATCAGTAAAACTTAAATCTTTTTCCCTAACTTTTTTTTCTTTGATCTTTCCTATTTCTACATCTGGAAAAGGCGAGCTGTGGGATAATTTTTTCTCTGTTCTCGACTGCTGTAAGAAATATTCTGATTTAGCAATATCAATTTTATGAATGCACAAACAACCACCCAGAATAAAACAGATAAAATCCAACCTAATTTTCCAATTCCAATAAGCAGGAATAATATGATGAGGATTCCTTACCCAACCGTAGATAAAAACAAATTCTTCATTAGTTAATCGATCGGTGCTAGTCGTACCAGTTAATACCATTGGCAGATAAACTAAACAAGCAAAACCAAATAAAATAATTAATGGTAGAATCACCAAAAAAATCAATCTGTACTCAGACAAAAGATTCATCAATGGAGTAATACTTTTAACTTTTGACTCTCTTGGTGCCCATTCCCTCTTTTGATCAGCATTCCCTCTCTTGGTCAGCATTCCCTTGCGTCTTACGCCTGTCGCCGACGCGGGGTCAAACCATTTTTGACTTTTGAATTTCTCAAAAGAGTTTACTTGTTTAACCTTCTGATTTTTTATTACCTCAATTAACATAATAGGAATCATCATAATTCCCGGCAAAACACCAACCAAAAATTGTAAAATTGAAGCAATACCAAAAAATAAATAACCAATTATCCATCTTTGCCGAAAACAGAAATAAAATCCCCAAACTGTCAAACTCATGGCAAATGTTGCAGGTATGGGAGTATTAGGAAAAAATTTTAAATATCCCATCAAAGTGTAAGATGTTAAACTCAGAAAAATTAAAACTGCTGCTGAGAGTTTAGATGGAGTAAAAATTTTACTTATGGCAGATAAACCCCAGATAAAACTAATAAATGAAATCAGATAATAAATCAAATATACGAGGGAAATACTGCCAGTAACTTTAGTGATAAAATAAACCAAATATTGATAGTAATATCTAGGAGTAAACTTCAACATTTCCTGAACATAGTAATCGTTCATATAGAGTTCAGGATTCAACATTGATTTAATTTGAGGAACGTGGGTGTAATGATTTCCTGCTGGAAAAGTATATCCTATGGCAATAAATGAACCAAGAATTATAAAGGTAAATAGGGATATAGAGAAATGCCAACTATATTTTTTTAAGTGCCACATTTATTATCAGATAAGGAAGAAGGAAGAAGCAAGTAGAAAGAAAGACAATTTGTCAAATCAATATCCTTGTTCTGAAGTATTTTTCTGTCTTGAAGCAGATTTTGCCTCAAAGTCAAACTTTACCGAAAAATAAAGGTATAAAGCCTCTTATTTCAGGAATAAAAAGAAAAAAATCTTTTTCTCCAATCCTCTTATTTTTAATAAGAGACAATTATTAATTGTTGAATTAACTAGCTATAAACTATAAAAAAAATCCTTTATAGCAGTCACCATTACTGGCGCGTAAATTCTCAAATATAGTCAGAGCAATAATTAAAATTATGACTTCTGAATTCAGCTATAAATCCTCTTTAAAACTATAAATTGCCGATAGCTGAATGCTATTTAATAAAACTATAAAAGCTGATTGAAATTTAAAATGATACTTATAAATTTTATCGACTATAAAACAATGTAATTCAGATCAGACCAAAATTCATCAAAGTATGGAACTATTTAGACAAGCTTTTCAGATTGCAGGAGTGCAACAAAAATCCTTAACTGAACCTTATTGGGCTATAAAATACCTGAAACCCCTGTAAATCTTAGATTTGAAAATTATGACCTAAACACCTCTTCCCATATATATTGGAGGCTATTTTATAACTCAGTTTTGTGTAAATCCGACTCACACCTTTTTCCCTCCTCCATTTTACTTATTCCTTTCAAAAACAATATTTTCAACCCATATGTACCACTTTTCTTGAACTTTGCTAGTTTCGATGTTCTTGCAAAGCACTTGATCCCACTTTTCAGTAGCCATATCTAACAAATTGGCCATAAACCATCAAAACTTACCCGTCATCGCTCCAACATTTCGGTCAGCTTCAAGAGCCAAAATTATCTTATGATGCAATAAAACCTAAAGACTTACAATAATATAGGTAAACTAGCATAGATATCTTCCAGTACATTCCAGTACATTAAGAATAAGAATAGTATAGAAAAAATTGAATGCCTTTCCCTCCAGAAAGTCCTTGCCTAAGTATAGCGATCGCCCGCCTGAAAATCCCAGAAGCCAATCACTTTGCAGTCTGGGTCATGCAGGCTCCTTTCCAACGGGGATATGTCCACCATGACCAGGTATGGCCAGAAGCTTTATCAAAATCTTGGCAGGCTTGGTTAGAAATCTTCTCTCCCCACAGTTTACCTGCTATTCCAATAGGTACACCTCAAACTGCCTTAAAATCAACCCCAAATATTCATGCCATCTCTAAATCTGGTGTCAAAATAAATCGTACCAGTCGCCTAATGCAAAATTTAGGTATTAATCTGTGGCAGTGGCTATTCCAAGGAGAAATTGGTAATAGTCTCCACCAAAGTCAAGGAATTGCTATTGGCCAAGAATTACCCTTACGAGTAAGATTAGATATTAGGGAACCAGAATTAATTGCCTTACCCTGGGAAATTATGCAACCAGGAGTCGCTTTGCCCGCCTTTTCTCTAAGTCGGGAAATTTTATTCAGTCGTACCACCAGTGATGTTAACTCTTTACGCAGCCAACCACCTTCCCAATTTCTGAACATTTTGTTGGTAATTGGGGAAAGTACCCCTAAAGGACAATCCCCCACAGCTAATAATGGCCATCAACCCCTAGTTCCATCCAAATTAAAACTCGAAGAAGAAGCAGCCCAACTAATTGAGGTTTTGAAAGCTCACAATATCACAAACTCCAATCCACCCAGAGTTAATCCTACTATTCCTTGTAGAGTCGATACACTAATTCAGCCTACTCCAGAAGAATTAATTTCCTATCTAGATAAAAAAACTTATAATGTACTTTTTTATGCTGGTCACGGTACACCAGGTCCAGATGGTGGTTGCTTGTTTTTATCACCTGAGAGAACCCTCAATGGTACCGAGTTAGCACAAATTTTAGTTCGTAATGGAGTAACCCTAGCAGTATTTAATGCTTGCTGGGGAGCGCAACCAGCTACAGAGCCTCTATCTTCTCGTGAAGTCCAGGCAATACCACGTAGTAGTCTAGCAGAAGTATTAATCCATCATGGAGTACCTGCCGTTTTAGGGATGCGAGATGAAATTGCCGATCGAGAAGCTTTAAGTTTTATTCAAGTCTTTGCTCAAGGTTTGACAGAGGGAATGTTAATAGATCAGGCAGTAGCAGTAGCAAGACAACAATTATTAACTCTCTACAGATTTAACCAACCAGCTTGGACTCTACCAGTCTTGTATATGCACCCGGAGTTCAATGGTCAATTAGTTGAAGTATTTGATGAATTAGTAACTCAACTACCTACTAACTCTCCAACTTGGATTAGCGGTTACACTTCTAAGACTTTTTTACGTTTTCAAGACGATCATAATCAAGTTTGGCCAATTTGGGTGGGTACAATTGCGGTTGGGCGTTCTCAGGAAAATGATGTGGTGATTTTGGAGCGGTGGGTTTCCCAAAAACACGCGGAAATTTTTTGTCGTTGCTTACCGAATGAAGAGGTTGAACAAACTTACTTTTTACGAGATATTTCTCGTTTCGGGACTTTAATTTATCAGTCTGGTAGTTGGCAAAGAATACATCGTGATGAGGTTGTTATAAAATCAGGAACACTGTTAAAATTTGGCAGTTCTCAAGGTCAAGCTTTTGAGTTTGTGATTGAAACAACTGAAGACCTTAGTAGTTAATCCCAGCTAGATTACGGAACTAACTAGGTTGCTTCTGTAGCTAAAAAAGTAGGAAAGAAAGATATTGATTGCTAATTACCTACTTCTAGTAGAAAATTCTTATGCATATCCAGGAATAAAATTATGAATAATCAGCCTTCCCGTTCTCAATTTTCTGTTAACGCCTCTACTGAGGTAGAATTAGATTTCTTAAGTACGATCGTTCTGGACGATATTGCTTATCCTTGGAATCCTGAAGCACCAGAATCAGAGGCTTATTTTAATTCTCTCGAACAAGAGCTACCTTTATCTGATTTACTCAATGATATGGAAATGACTGCCGCTTGCCAAAATTTTTATAGTCAAACTGACAAACTTTGGCCGATTATTGATACTCAGAATGCTTTATATGAAAAGTTTGCAGGTTTTGCTCCTAAGAATTTACTCAACAAGTTAGGCAAGATTGCTATTAATGTTGTCGATCAGGTGAATCGTTTAGGTTCTACTTTATCTCTCTCAGATCAATTGGTACATTGTGTCAGCGAAGTTTTACCTGGTTGGGATTTGGAAGATTTGGAAGTAATGGCGCGTCCTCTTGCTTATTCAATGCGTGGAGATCAAAATGATGCTGTAGAAAATACTTTAGCAACGGTGCAACCTGTTGATTGGTATGATTTATCTGAAGTTGAACAAGCACAGTTAAGTTTAGCGATTGCGCTCTATGCTATATCTCAAGTTAGTAATTAATTTTTCTATTCCTAAGTTCTATATCATAATTACTCATCAAAGTTTTCATTTTTTTTACCAAAAAAGTGGGTCTGAAGCCTCACCCTTCTAGGGTGACTTTTTGATTCAGAAGTTTGGAAAATTTGCTTTACCAAAGTGTTGGGAGTGCCTAAATTTAAGAAAAAAGGTAGAGATGATCGTTTCACCCTTTATACTTCCATAACAGTAGGTTTTAATCGTATAAAATTACCTCGAATTGGATGGGTAAAAACATTACTAAATATTGCCAGATAATGTTAATCCCAAGTCTGTAACTATTAGCAGAAAAGCTAATCGTTGGTTCATTAGCTTCAAGATAGAAACAGCAATCAAAATGACTGATTTCTCAGTAGATGTAGTAGGTGTAGATTTAGGTGTAAAATCTCTAGCTACCCTATCAACTGGTGAAGTATTTCCAGATGCTAAATCTTACAGTTAGATTTTAGATATAGTCATTCTGAATAAGACTGGATCACTTTTTTAACTGAAACTCTTTCAAGGCAAGAAAACCTTGTCTCAATCTTAACTGGAATAACTATAAATTGCTAGAGTGGCGATCGCCTTACTTGATGAGGTCGATAATTAATTCAACTATTGCGCTCTAGTTTTTAGATTTTAGATAAACTTTGAGAATGGCGATCGCCTTACTTGACGAGGTAGATAATTAATTCAACTGTTGCGCTCTAGTTTTTAGATTTTAGATAAACCTTGAGAATGGCGATCGCCTTACTTGACGAGGTAGATAATTAATTCAACTGTTGCGCTCTAGTTTTTAGATTTTAGATAAACCTTGAGAATGGCGATCGCCTTACTTGACGAGGTAGATAATTAATTC
>NZ_JAAHGT010000418.1 GCF_010672385.1 Okeania sp. SIO2F4 | reverse complement strand
ACCATCACGAATTGCTACTTGGTTTTCATTGTTATTAGAAAACAATTCATCTACTAAACCAGGGATAATTTCCGCAACATTCGATTTAGGATCTAAGTCTACTTGGCAACATTTTAATTCTGGATGTTCTAGACTAATAACACGTCCTAATCCCCATAGAGATGCTTGGTGGGGTTTTACTACTTCTGCTGCATCCAATACACTCTGAGTTCCTTGAGTCACTAACCACATTGGTGTTGTTTTAGTTAATCCCCCTTTAATTAAGGCTTGCACTAAATGTAGAACTGTTGCACAACCAAGTTGTTGAGCTTTTTGTAAATCCTCAATTTCAGTTAGACTCCATAGGTGCAGAATCCCCTTAATATCAGAATTATCTTGGAGCAGTTTGGGAAATTCTTCGGCTACGGTGGGATTAATTTGATAATGTTGAGCATCTAATTTCTTATACTCTGAACCAGTGGATACCCAAATATAGTTTGGCAAATACTTCCCGATTGATTCTACCAATTCATTCTTATGTGCAAATACTAACCATTTACCAGAACCATTTTCATTTGCAGTTTTTGTTAATGCTTGAGCTTCCCAGTTGATTTCATAAAACCAATCACTTAAATCTGACTCTAGAGTCATCAGTAGTGTTTTGGGATTTGCTTTCATTCCCTGAAAACCATCAACCTGAGCTACTAATTTCCCTGCTCGATCAAATAATTGGATTTCTGCTTTGAGTAGTTTTGCTTCTGCTGCTCCATCTTTTAATTCACGGGTATAACACCAAAGCAAATTATTCTCAGGACGCTGATAAAAAGTAAACTTCTGTATACTGAAGGGAACAAAGGTTTCATTGTCGTCAGGAGAAATACTGAGGTGAAGTGCAGCTACTGACTGAAAACATGAGTCAATTAAGCCTGGATGTATTTGATACTTGAGTGCATCTAACACTTTATCAGGTACTTTCATTTGGCAAAGAATTTCTCCTTCTCCTAACCATAGTTGATCCATCCACCTGAAACTCTCTCCATATTGAAGTTGTCGATCCCATAGATTCTGGTAAATTTCTGTAGTTTCAATTTTTTGGGTACAACGAGACTTAATCTCTTCTATGGTTTCTATCAATTTCTGCGTCTGCTCCACAGTAGGAGAAATTTTTCCTTTTGCGTGTAAAGCCCAAGAATTATTATTACCATTACCATTAGAGGAGCTATCAAAACTAATTAGTTGAAATGAGTATGAGCTATCTTCTGGTGTAAAAGCTACCTGAACATTACGCATACCTTCTTCTGGAATTGCTAAAGCTTGGGGAAATAGAATATTTTCTAGTTGACATCCGGTTTCAGAAAATGTTAGAGATGCGCCTGCTAACAATAGGGAAATGTGATTAGCAGCAGGTACTACAACTTTTTCATATACACGGTGTTCTGCTAAAAATGGTAGGCTTTGGGTACTAAACTCAGATTCAAAGAAGATTTCTTGTGATAGAGGAGATTGAAACTTTCGATTAATCAGAGGATGAAGTTTAGTTACAACAGATGTACCTTGAGAATTGCTAGTTTCAACCCAATAATGTTTTTCTTGCTGATATGGATAAGTTGCTAAGGTTACTTCCTGGTAGCGATAATCTTGGTTAAATCCTGACCAATCTACTTTAGCTCCCCGTATATACAACTGTCCTAAAGTTGAGAGTATCTGTTGCCATTCATCTATTCCAGAATTTAATGAGGTTAACCAAATACCGCTCTCTTCCAATAAACATTGACGTCCCATCCCTAATAATATTGGCTTAGGTCCTATTTCTAGGAAAAATTCACATCCTTGCTCATTTAAAGTTTTCATACTCTCGGCAAATCTCACTGGTTGTAGGACATGATTTACCCAATATTCGGCAGTAGTCATTTCTAAACTCTCTATTTGAGTGGTGACATTAGAAATAATTGCTATCCGAGGTTGACTATAGGTTACTTCCTGAGCTACTGCTTCAAATTCTGCCAACATTGGTTCCATTAATGGTGAATGAAAAGCATGGGACTCCTGTAGGCGATTTGTCTTAATTCCCTTTGCTTCTAACTTCTTACAAATGGTTTTGATCGCTTCAGTTTCACCGGAAATTACAATACTGTCTGGTGCGTTTATGGCTGCTATTGTCACTTTTGAACTATATTCTCCTATAGCTTCTGTGACTTGAGATTCTGATGCCATCACAGTAACCATTTCACCACCAGATGGTAACTGTTGCATTAACCTTCCCCGCGTAGCAACTAATTTCAAACTGTCTTCCAGACTCAAAACTTCTGCCACACAAGCTGCCACATATTCTCCTAAATCATAACCCATAACTACACTGGGTTTAATCCCCCAAGATTCCCATAACTTAACGAGAGCATATTCTATTGCAAACAAAGCAGGTTGGGTATAAGCTGTTTGTTCTAGCAAAGAGGTACTTGACTTTTCTGTTTTTTTAGGGTGAATAACTTCTAAGAGCGGATATTCTAGATAGGGTTGTAAAATTTCAGCACATTCATCTAAAGCTTGACGGAAATTCGGCTGAGTTTCATAAAGTTGCCTTCCCATATTCAGATATTGGGAACCTTGACCTGTGAATAGGAAGGCTATTTTCTTGCTTGGGCTACCGTCTACTTCTCCAGATAATGATCCAACTACTTCTTCCTTGAGTTGTTTAGAAATTGAAATATCGCTTATCCAATACCGCTGTCTTTGCCAAGGATATGTTGGTAATACTACTTTTTGGCGAGAGTAATCTCCATCAAATCCTAACCAATTTATTTCAACTCCTTGTAAATGTAATTGTCCTAAACTCTCTAGTATTTGTTGCCAGTCTGATTTTATTGCACGTAAACTTGGCAACCACAGTTTTTCCTCTTTTGTTTCCCTTAAACAATCACGCCCCATTCCCAGTAACACTGGTTTTGGTCCGATTTCTACAAACACTTCGCTACCCACTTCATTTAGGGTCTTCATTCCCTCCGCAAATCTTACTGGTTGCCGTACATGAGCTACCCAATATTCCGCTGTTGCTATGTTCTGCTGTGCTACTCCTCCTGTCACGTTTGATATTACTGTGATTTTGGGTTGATTATAAGATATCTCATTCGCTACTTTCTTCCAATCTCCCAACATTGGTTCCATTAGTGGTGAATGGAACGCATGGGACACTTCTAATTTTTTCGTTTTTATTCCTTCTGATTCTAGACTCTTTACTATTGACCTTACTGCTTCTCCTTCTCCCGAAATTACTGTACTTTCCGGTCCATTTATTGCTGCTATGGCTACCTTTTCTGCGTAAGGGGCTAGAACTGATTCTACTTTTGATTCTGAGGCCATCAGTGATACCATTTCTCCACCTTCGGGCAGCTCTTGCATCAACCTACCCCTTGCTGCTATCAGTTTCAGACCATCTTCTAGACTGAATACCCCGGCTACTGTTGCTGCCACATATTCTCCCACGCTATGGCCCATTACTACATCGGGTTTGATTCCCCATGATTGCCATAATTGATATAGAGCGTATTCTATGGCAAATATTGCCGGTTGAGTATAAGCTGTTTGGTTGAGAACTGATGGTTGTGTCTCTTTATAGATAATTTCTACTAGAGACTTTCCGTTTAGCTTTCCTAGAATTTTGTCACATTTGTCTAATGCTGCTCGGAATACTGGGGCTGTTTCGTAGAGTTCCTGAGCCATATTCAATGACTGAGACCCTTGTCCTGTGAATAAAAAGGCTATTTTAGGTATTTTGGCACTATTGGGTAGTTGCCCTAAGAATACCCCGGTTACTTCTTCTCCGTCTTTGTACTTCCCTAGTTTTTCCTGTAATTGTGTTTCGTTAGAAGCTATCAATACTAATCTATGATTAAAGCTAGCCCTGCTTGTGTTAGCTGTATAGCAAATATCACCTATTTTTAATTGAGGATTAGTTGCTATATGATTCTGATAACTACTGGCTAATTCCAAAAGTGCTGCTTCTGTTTTCGCCGACAGAGTTAATAAGTGGAACGGACGCTCTGAAAAATTTTCACTTATAACTTCTGACTTCTGACTTTTAACCTCAGTAGGTGCTTCTGATAGAACTATATGAGCATTTGTGCCAGTAAAACCAAAGGAGCTAACTCCTGCAACGCGACTTTTACCATTAGTTTCCCAAGGTGTAAGTTTAGTCGATACTTCCACTGGTAATGCTGACCAGTTAATATAAGAATTAGGTTCATTAAAATGGAGAGATGGTACTATTTGCTGGTGCTGCATTTGCAACACCACCTTCATCAAACCAGCAACTCCTGCTGCTCCCTCTAAGTGACCAATATTGGTTTTCACAGTCCCAAGAGTCACAGGTTGTTCTTTTGAATGAGTTTTACTAAATACTGCTCCGAGTGCTCCCACCTCTATCGGATCTCCCAAGGAAGTTCCCGTACCATGAGCTTCTATATAACTCACACTTGCCGGATCTACTCCTCCATTTGCCAATGCTTGACGAATTACTTTTTGCTGAGATGGCCCATTAGGTACAGTTAACCCACCACTAGCTCCATCTTGGTTAAGAGCACTCCCACGAATCACTCCTAGAATATTATCCTTATCAGCTACAGCCTCAGATAGACGCTTTAACACAATCATGCCACATCCTTCCCCACGAGCATAACCATTAGCAGCAGCATCAAAAGTTTTACACCTACCATCAGGGGATAACATCTTCGCTTTAGAAAATGTAATGCTACTTCCTGGAGAAAGCAATAAGTTTACACCACCTGCTAAAGCCATATCGCATTCTCCGTTCCGTATACTTTGACAAGCCAAATGTACGGACACCAATGAAGAAGAGCAAGCAGTATCTACTATTAGGGAAGGTCCTTTTAATCCTAAAAAGTAAGATAAACGTCCCGCAGCAGCACTTAAAGCATTACCGATTCCCCAATATGCTGATAACCCTTTGAAGCCATCTACATGAAGGAAGCTATCCACATGAAGGAGATACTCAGTATAACAAAGACCGATAAATACACCAGTCTGACTATCTAACAATTTTTCTGGATGTATATTGGCTCTTTCTATTGCTTCCCAACTAACTTCCAGCAACATCCGTTGCTGTGGATCTAAACTTTGAACTTCTCTAGGAGAAATACCAAAAAATTGAGCATCAAAGGTTTCTATCTCTGATATGAAAGCTCCATTCTGGGTAATAGATTTTCCTGGTACATCTGGATTTGGATCATAGTACTCATTAATATCCCATCTATTTTGAGGAACTTGAGTGACTGTATCTACTCCTTGACTTAGTATTTCCCAGAAGGCTTCAGGAGAATTTCCCCCACCGGGGAAGCGACAACTCATACCTATTATCGCTATGGGTTCTTTCTTTTTATCTTCAACAGTTTTTAATTTAGACTCTAAAGTTTTTAACTGAGACTCTAAAGTTTCTATCTGACGAAGAGCATTTCCCATTAATGCTTTGTAGTCTACACTTTGGCTACCTTTACTGTCAGTCATTGGTGATTTTAACCTCCTAAAGATTCTAGTTTTTTAGCTAGTAAGTCCATAACATCATCTTCTGACATTTCTTGATAACGAGTGGGGTCGTCTTCGGAGTCGTCTGTTGATGAATCATCTGTTTCCCACTCTACATTTTCAGTCTCATCTTTTTCATCTGTTTCTTCTGAAAATTTTACAGGAATTACATCATCTGCTAAGTGCTTGACTAGCTTTTCCAATACAGGGTAATCAAATAAGAGTGTTGAACTTAAGGTGACATTTAAGCTTGACTCTAGACGATTTTTCAATTCCACTGCCATTAAAGAATCTAATCCTAAATCGAATAGAGGTTCTCGCATTCCAATTTTCTGTGCATCCTCTAGACCTAAAGTTTTTGCCAGCATTGAACGGATGTGGGTTGTCAATAACTCCATGCGCTCTGAAATAGCTTTAGCTTCTAATTCTTCAATAAAGCTAGATTTCTTTTGAATCGTCGAAGCTGCTGGTTTAGATGACACAAACCCTGATAACAATGGTATTTTCTCTGCTGTCGGTGTTTGCCTGAAAAATTCAGACCAATTCACAGGTAAGACACCTACTTGACTTGATGAGCCTGGTAATAACAGCTCCAATGCCTGCATTCCTTGTTCAGGTTTAATTGCAGTAAGACCACTCTTTTCTAATTGTTTTTGCTGACTACTGTCTAAGCTAGCAGCCATACCTCCACCAGCCCATGTACTCCAGTTAATACTCAATCCTGACATTCCTAAACCACGACGATAGTGAGCTAATGCATCCATAAAAGCATTCGCTGCTGCGTAGTTTCCTTGACCACCATTTCCGATCATTGCAGCCATAGAAGAGAAACAGACAAAGAAATCTAGTGATAAATCTTTGGTCATCTCATGCAAATACCAAGTTCCTGTCACCTTGGGAGACATTACTTTCGTAAATTGCTGCCAACTTAGATTTCGCAATAGCCCATCTTCCAATACACCTGCTGCATGAATCACACCTTTGAGTGGAGGTAAGGAAGCAGATATTTCCTCTAATATTTTTGAGAGAGACTCTTGACTCGAAATATCTCCTAATAAAACAGTAACTGATGCTCCTGCTTCTTCTATCTCCTCTATGATTTTTTGTACAGTTTCATTAGGATTGCGACGCCCAGTTAATACTATATGTTTGGCTCCTCCTTTCACCATCCATTGGGCTACTTCTAACCCTAAATTTCCTAAACCTCCTGTAATCAAATAACTGGCTTCTGGTTTGATAGACTTTGGCTCATCTCCAGTTTCTGAGGATTTTGGCTCATCTCCAGTTTCTGGCATAGTAATTACCACTTTTCCTATATGCTTACCTTGCTGCATATATCGGAAGGCATCTTTTATTTCTGTACTAGGGAATACCTTATAAGATAATTCTTTCAGTTTTCCTTCCTCATACTGGCGGTTCAATTCGTCTGAAATTTGGCCAACTAAATCTGGTTGTTGTTGGATTTCTTCTCCAATATCAAACGGGAAGTAATTAGCATCTGGTCGCTTCTGCATTACCTTTTGCCGATCCCAAATTCCAATTTTGCCAATTTCTACAAATCGCCCTTCCGTTGCTAAAACATCAAAGCTCTTATCAATGTGTTCTCCATTCAGACTATTGAAAACAATATCTACACCCTTTCCTGACGTTAGCTTCATAATTTCATCCGCAAAATCTAAGTTGCGAGAATTCATTATGTTCTTGACACCAGCAGACTTGAGAAACTCCCACTTAGGAGGACTTGCAGTAGCGAATACTTCAGCACCTGCTTGGAGGGCAATTTGAACTGCTGCTTGTCCTACACCACCAGCAGCAGAATGAATTAATACCCGATCGCCTGGTTTAATTTTTGCCAAGTGTTGTAATCCATAGCAAGCTGTGGCAAAAGTCAATGGTAAAGTTGCTGCTTCAGTAAAACTCATGTCTTTTGGTTTAGCCAGAACTGATGTAGCAGGAGTAGTAACAAAGCTACTAAATCCGTTATAAACCAAAGCCATCACTTCATCTCCCACTTGCCACTGAGAAACATTTTCTCCTACAGATGCAATAACACCTACACATTCAAAGCCAAGGGTCAGTTGAGATACATTAGTAATACCTAATACCTCAGCATAATATTCTTTCAATAATCCCAAAGAATTGAGTACATCTCGGAAGTTTAATCCTACTGCTTTGACTTGAATTTCTACTTCATTTCCTTGTGGAGGACGGCGCTGCATTACTTTCCAGTCAAGGTTTTCTATCAGTCCATATTCAGACAACTTCAATTCTACTGGTTGATTTTCTAATATGGGCAGTTTTTGGTCTGCGCTCAATTTCTGCTTCTGTTGCCGTACTAACCTTGCTACATAACGAGAACCATCACGAATTGCTACTTGGTTTTCATTGTTATTAGAAAACAATTCATCTACTAAACCAGGGATAATTTCCGCAACATTCGATTTAGGATCTAAGTCTACTTGGCAACATTTTAATTCTGGATGT
>NZ_JAAHGT010000417.1 GCF_010672385.1 Okeania sp. SIO2F4 | reverse complement strand
TCAAAAACTTGTAAACAGGATCGTCTGCTATATCTTTTATGTAGCGAGGTACTTCAGATTTAATTGGTAAGTCATGGAGCATCCAACCCATGTGACTCCACCAAAAGCCACGATTAGAATCATGGGGATCTTTTTGATTATCTGAATGTATGTGATGAATACGGTGTAAACCTACCCAATCAGAAACTCCTCCTTCACAGGCAAGTGTTCCACAAAAAATCAAGAAGTATTCTAGCCACTTAGGGGTTTTAAAACTACGGTGTGTCACCAGACGATGAAATCCTAGAGTAATTCCTAGACCACCTGTGAGCCAATGTAAAAATATTGCTAGAGCAACCGCAGTCCAACTAAAGTTACTAGGAACTAAGACAAAAAGGGCTCCAATGTGGAGGAATGCCATAAAGGCGACTATAGACCAATCTAGTGAAAGTTTTTCTGATGTGGAAATCGTCATAAAAAATCTCTAAGTTAAGAACTAAATAGCTCCAAAGAAGCTAGCTTAATCAAAGCAGGTTTATATCTGTGTATAGGATATGGAAAATATTTTGGTAATAACTGCTTAATCTATATAATCAAAAGCAGAAAGTCAAAAAATCTTCTTATACCAAAATCCTGGGTATTGTTAAGTGTTTAAGTTTAAATTACTGACCGATAATACAAGATAATTTTTCTTAAACAAAGGTACTATAAATATACTAAATAAATATAGTAAAATCTCTAAATTTTGGCAATTGACTCTAAAAATTTGATTAAGATAAAAAGTCAATTACTATGTTTACATTAAGCCAAACACTGCTTTGTTTCTTTAGGTTGTTTATCTCAAAATTGTCATATCTTTTTGATGAAACTTGTTTCAAAAAAAAGTACAGCCTAGATATAAGCATTCAGCCGTTAACTATCAGTTATTAACTCATTATCACACTGAAGGAGGAATTAATCTTCAAGGATAATTAAAAGTTATGTTTGCGCAGCATTCCGGAGGAAATGAAATTGTCGATCGGCTAACCGAAGTCAAGTTATTACGTTCACTCATCTGAATGCTTATACCTGGATATCTAAATTAATTCTTTGTTGACAAAGGAAATCTAGATTTTATTGTGAATTTGAGTATTAACAAAAATTTACACTTTATTTAGGATATCACAAATAAAACAAACAAATAAATAAAGAAATAATTATGAACAGCATTGAATATCTACAAGCAGCAGAACAAGAACTACTTCCCATATTTTCCGAAATTGATAGTTCAGTCAAGCAAAATCTCAGACGGGTGATAGATGCTTTTCGTCATCATCGAGTCGGTGTCCATCATTTTTCTGGGGTGACTGGTTATGGCCATGACGATCTGGGGCGGGAGACTTTGGACAAGGTTTTTGCAGAGGTGATGGGGGCTGAGGCAGCAGCAGTAAGAGTCCAATTTGTTTCGGGAACCCATGCGATCGCTTGTGCTTTATTTGGTACTCTGAGGCCGGGGGATGAAATGTTGTCGGTTGTGGGTTCTCCTTACGATACTTTGGAGGAGGTTATTGGTCTGAGGGAGGAAGGTCAAGGTTCTCTGAAGGAATTTGGGGTTGGTTACCGGGAGTTGCCTCTGAGGTCAACTGGGACGATAAATTGGCGGGGTTTGGAGTCTGCGATTACGGAAAAGACTCGTCTGGCTTTGATTCAACGTTCTTGTGGTTATTCTTGGCGACCTAGTTTGTCTATTTCAGATATTGAGCAAATTGTCAAGATTGTTAAGCTACAAAATTCTGAAACGGTTTGTTTTGTGGATAACTGTTATGGGGAGTTTATTGAAGATCGGGAACCGACGGCGGTGGGGGCGGATTTAATGGCGGGGTCTTTAATTAAAAATCCTGGTGGCACTATTGTTACGGCGGGGGGGTATGTGGCTGGTAGGGCTGATTTGGTGGAGGCTGCGAGTTGTCGGTTAACTGCTCCTGGTATTGGTAGTAGCGGAGGGGCGACTTTTGAGCAAAATAGGTTGTTGTTTCAAGGTTTGTTTTTGGCGCCACAAATGGTGGGGGAGGCGATGAAGGGTAATCATTTGATGGCTTATGTTTTTGATAGGTTGGGTTATCCGGTTAATCCTTTGCCTCTGGAAAAACGACGGGATGTTATTCAGGGGATAAGGTTGGGTTCCCCGGAGAAGTTAATTGCTTTTTGTCGAGCTATTCAGCAATATTCCCCTGTGGGGTCTTATTTAGATCCGGTACCTGCGCCGATGCCTGGATATGAAAGTCAGTTGGTTATGGCGGGCGGTACTTTTATTGATGGGTCTACTTCTGAGTTTTCGGCAGACGGACCTTTGCGGGAACCTTATGTGGTGTTTTGTCAGGGGGGGACTCATTGGACTCATGTGGCGATCGCTCTGGAGGCTGCTATTGAGGCGGTAGGGTTTTTTTAAGTCAGAAGTTTGTAGGAGTGATTCGGGAATCACACCTACAGAAGTCAGAAGTATTGAGTAGAAAAAAAGTCGGTGGCTATTGTTGCGAGGTCTATTCTATAGAACCTATTTGATATCTTTGAGGTTGATTTTCTTTTGTATAACGTTCGCGATATAGCTGCCGCACTTGCTCTGTCTTTGATGTCGGCGATAGCCGAAAAGCGGAACGGAGTTCTATTGCTGGAAAACAATATTATTTTTAGTTGAATAAAAAATCATGTATATAGGCGAGTAAAACCAGCTAGTTTTTATGGTATCACACTTTTTGTGAGGATACAACTGAAAATCCTTTAGCGTGGCGATTTTTTTTCATTTACTGAAGGTCTCGGAGGCGGATGGTGAAATTTTTCTCCTTCTATTGCGTAGAGAGAAATAGTAGTTTCATTTGCTGAAGCTCCCGGAGGCGGAGGTGAAAATTTTTCCTTTTATTGCGTATTGCGCAATAGTTGTTTCATTTGCTGAAGCTTCGGAGGCGGGTGGTGAAATTTTTTCCTTCTATTGCGTATTGCGCAATAGTTGTTTCATTTGCTGAAGCTCCTAGAGGTGGGTGGTGAAATTTTTCCTTCTATTGCGTATTGCGCAATAGTTGTTTCATTTGCTGAAGCTCCTAGAGGTGGATGGTGAAATTTTTTCCTTCTATTGCGTAGAGAGAAATAGTAGTTTCATTTGCTGAAGCTCTCGGAGGTGGATGGTGAAATTTTTTCCTTCTATTGCGTAGAGAGAAATAGTAGTTTCATTTGCTGAAGCTCTCGGAGTCGGGTGGTGCAAATTTTTCTCCTTATTATTGCGTAGAGTTGCGTAGAGAGTAATGGTAATTTCATTTGCTGAAGCTCCCGGAGGGGGAGGTGAAAATTTTCTCTTCTATTGCCTAGATAGAAATAGTCATTTCATTGACTGAAGCTCCCGGAGTCGGGTGGTGCAAATTTTTCTCCTTATTATTGCGTAGAGAGAAATAGTAGTTTCATTTGCTGAAGCTTCCGGAGGTGGTGGTGCAAATTTTTCTCCTTATTATTGCGTAGAGAGAAATAGTAGTTTCATTTGCTGAAGCTCTCGGAGGTGGATGGTGCAAATTTTTCTCCTTATTATTGCGTAGAGAGAAATAGTAGTTTCATTTGCTGAAGCTCTCGGAGCTGGAGGATGAAATTTTTCTCCTTATTATTGCGTAGAGAGAAATAGTAGTTTCATTTGCTGAAGCTCTCGGAGCTGGAGGATGAAATTTTTCTCTTTTTATTGCGTAGAGAGAAATATTAAATGATTTCTATAATAGGTTTAGTTAACTTAGGAATTTTTCAAATGGATGATGATAATTTAGAAATTCCACCTATTTATATGCAACGAAAAAACTCTTCAATCAGTCTTGATGTAAACAGGGAGGCTTTTAAAGACTTTGTGGTTTCTCTTCTAGGCAAACCAGAGTCGGTTGAGGGGTATGTAGAAGGTGCATTCGAGATAAATTTTGGAGGATTTGAACAGCTTAATCAAATAATAGATAACAGAATAACAAAGCAGAATCAGTCCGTGTTGGTAGAGTTTAGAGCTAAGTTATTTTTCAATGATAATTCTTCATTTTCATTTAGCGGTGTTAAGAGTTTTCAGGAATATGAAAATAAAGAACGAAGAAATTTGATTTGTACAGGCTTTATATTTACTTGGATTTACCTTGTTGAGTTCCATGATAAAAAAGTTCCTGAAAGGCAGGAAATATCGGTCTTTTCTGTAGAGGAAGGTACTCCCTATTCGGCAAAATCAAAAAGTACAAAAATGAAATCAACTGCTTTGACAATATATATTGGCGTTGCAGATAAAATACCTCAAATTAGTTATTCTATCAGATGTACTAATCAAGGCTGGGGAATTGAGATTGCCGAGCTTGTCCGTAACTGCATTATAGGTTTTGTCAAAACAGATGTGCGTTTTGCTGGCTTCAGGCGAAAGATTATGAAAGACTCTATAGTAGTTTTAATTCCTTCTTTAATTCTTAGCTTTGTATTGTGTCGTGTAGTCTTGTGGATACTTTCAAAGGAAATCTTGACAAGTTGTAGCAGCTTTTCAGATCAAATAGGTCAGTTTCTAGGAGAAAATATATTACTTGCTGAAAAAGTAGACTTTCTTATTAAATTTTTTGATACTTGCGCAGTAAAGGGTTTAAATGAGGATATTAGTATTTTCTTTTTTGCTTTCTTTTATATTTTTACCTCCCTTCTATTGACTATATTGATGCTTTGGTTAACTAAATTACCTACTTATCGTTTTCTTCTTTTTACCGAAGCATCAAAGAAGGAACAAGACGAATATTTTAGTAAAAACAGTAGCAGGAAAAATTTTTGGTTAATGACTGTGCTTGTTGGTTCAATCCTTGCATTTTTAAACCGTATTCTGTGGAACTATATTTCAGAATGGTGGATTAATATTTTCGGCTAATCCTACTCAGAAAATATTAGTTGTAAGAATAGTGAAATCTTCTACAAATAATCAATTACAAAGCATAATAATTTCCACTATTTACTTAACACCAATTCCGCTACTAAAGGCAAATGGTCTGAACCTGTAGTTGGCAAAACTTCAGCAGACTGAGAAACCCAGTGATTTGAATACCAAATATAGTCAATTCTAAACAGAGGATAATCCAATTTCCAGGTATAATTTGGTATCAAAAAATCCAGAGACCAACCCGCAGGCCAAGTTAAACCAAAACCCATTCCTGATACTCGAAAAGAATCTGTTAATACTTGTTTTAAATAATAGTAATCCTGAGATTGTTCGCTCATATTAAAATCACCCGCTACAACAATAGGTAAAGTTTCTTTTTTTAGTCGCTCTATTAAGTCTTGAATTTCTAGCGATCGCTCTGAAAATTCATAAACTGGTATTGTCAAAAATGGTAAAACTTTTCGGAGTCGAATCCAAGGTGAAATTGTTTGAATATTGTAGACAACTATTAGCTGTTGTTTAATTTTAATAAGAGCTCGTTGTTGAATTTCTGAATGACCTGCTAAGTGTAGATTTTCTTGAAATTCTATAGGATATCTGCTGAGAATTCCTGCTCTATAACCTTTAATATCGTCTGAGGTTTGATAGGGATAGTTAGCTTTTAATTTGGGAAAGGATTTTGTAATGTGATTTCTGGTGATTTCTTGTAAAAATACTATGTCTGGTTTTTCTTGTTTAATTATTTCTACTAGGGTTTTTGTTTCAGTCTTATGCCAGCTATTATTTAAGGATAAAATTTTGAGGGGTTGAGTATTTACTGCGGAAATAGTTTGAGGAGAAAAATATTGTGTATGTAGCCAACCAATAAGCAGTAGAGAAGCAATAGATGAAAGTATCAAAAACCAACGTTTTTTGATAATGGAAAATGTCGGGAGTGGCAGGATTAATATTGGTAAAAGAATTAAGGGGATAAAATTTCCAATTAAAGCTATTAGCCAGAATTTATCCCAGAATATTAGTCTGAGTATCAAGTAAATTAAAATTAATCCTGAATAACTATAGACAAATAATTTGGTAATTATTTGCAAAAGTAAGAAGAGATTCATTATGAAATGATTTATGAAAAAAAACTGTAGGGGTTTGGTTTCTAAATCCCATTTTTGTTAGGGTTTGGAGACCAAACCCCTACGATAAAATATTACAATCTATGTGCGGATTGTTATACAGCGCTTTTCAGATTGATAAACTACTAACAAAAACTCTGTAGGAGCTAATGGCTATTCGCTCCTACTGTGGTCTACTGAAATGAAAACCGCTGATAATCATTATGGGAGAATTTGATGAGCAGAAAATTTAACAAGAAGTAGAAAAGTAGAATTTCACTTCTCTACATAAATAGAATCTACTGTTAACTGATAACTGATAACTGAAATTAGGATTTACTGTTAATTGTTAACTGGTAAGTGATAACTGATAACTGATAACTGTTAACTTAAATATGGCTATTCGCTCCTACTGTGGTCTACTGAAATGAAAACCGCTGATAATCATTATGGGAGAATTTGATGAGCAGAAAATTTAACAAGAAGTAGAAAAGTAGAATTTCACTTCTCTACATAAATAGAATCTACTGTTAACTGATAACTGTTAACTGAAATTAGGATTTACTGTTAATTGTTAACTGGTAAGTGATAACTGATAACTGATAACTGTTAACTGAAATTACGTTCTTCTCTGTATAAAAGCAAACCATAATTTCGGGCGGGAGTTGCTTGTAACTCTTGGATTATTGTTGCCATTTATGAGGGAAGTTGTGAGAGTGGTTGAGGTTTAAGAAAATGTTCTGGTGGCATTAAAATAGGAGCGGATAGAGCAGCAAAAGTTAAGTCTGCTGCGGAAAAATCATCTCCTACTAAATAAGAACGACCGTCAGATAATCGTTTACTAACTAAATCAAAAACCTCCTGAATTTCTGCCAGAGATTTTGCAGCATTTTCTGTCGTTAGCTGAAATTTTTTCTTTAACAAATTTGAGAGATAGGGAAAAGCAATAGCAAATCCAATTTGTTCAAACCAAGGAGTATTTGTACACCAACCTCTACCCATAGTTTGGCGATCTTTTACTTTATAAAAATATCCCCAATTTCTGACAGCAACAGCTAATTTTTCATCAAATAAATCTTCTAGTTATTCAACTTCTTTCCGTAATTCTGGAATCTCTGGATATAATTTTTTATCTACTGGTGCTATGCCATTCAGGTAATGCAAAATATAAGTTGAATCAACAAGATTACCATGATTTTATGTAGCTAAAACTGGAACACTACTACCATCATATTTCATAGTAGCAAATCGATGAAATACAGGAACATGAGGTTCTTCTTTGTAAGTAATTTTTAGTCTGTCTAATGCCCAACGAGCTTTTTCAGAGTAATGGCTGATAGGAATAGTAATTAGACGATAATTTTGAGAATTCATAAAATTTTTCTTTGTTGATTATTTCTATAGAAATTAGGGAACAGGGAACGGGGAACAGGGAACAGAGAAGAAGACAAAAATAAATATATACGAATATGATAACTGCTCTATTCTATACCTTTTAAGGAACACCTTGATTCTCACATCTGATTCCTAATTGCTATATAATTGCTAACAAAAAATAGTTGAAAGTAACAATAGCTATAGGGTTCCTTATTTCTATAGCTATTCTAAATAGGTTATGATATTTTATCGTAGTGGATCGGCACATATTCAATGATGCGTTATACGCATTGCTAAATCCCTTTCATAGTCTGAATTTAAGCCGTAAATACGCACCTTACAAATTTTGCTTCTTCCTTCTTTTTCTTCCTTTTTCCTTCTTTAAAAATGAGTTTACCGAAAAATTAAGGTTTAAAGCCTCTGATGAGCAAGGATAAAAAAGCGGTTGAGGGATGGCGAGGTCTCCTCGCTTGCCTCCAATCAACCAAGACAGCGGTCGGAAAGCGGAGCATGAGTAGGATGGGATGACGAGGTCTCCAGCTATTAACAGAGCCGCTCCGCTTTTCATGTCGCGCAGCAAAACGCCATATCCAATCTCCCCTTGAGAACAAAAAAATTCCTTTTAACCAATCCTATCTGTTTT